>JBDUAU010000430.1:0-1629 GCA_040004485.1 Saprospiraceae bacterium | reverse complement strand
TTCTTCTCTGTCTACTTTGACGCATACAAAGTTGGCATTCATAATAGCAGCTACTGAAGTGTCTTCAAACGATTCATGCTCCATCACATGGCACCAGTGGCAGGAAGAATACCCGATACTGATGAGAAGTAATTTATTCTCATCCCTGGCTTTTTTCAGCGCCTCGTCATTCCAGGCGTACCAATCAACCGGATTGTGCGCATGCTGCAATAAATATGGGCTTGTCTCGTGGATAAGATGGTTAGTATACTGATGCTGCATTTTCGGAGGCTGTGAATGACAGGCCGCTATACTCAGACCAACTGTCAACATTAAAATGGTTTGAGAATATGGCACGATAAGTAAAATAATAAGTTGTTTAGAATGGCTAAATTAAGCGATTAACTGCTGACATCCCTTTTTATTAAACTTTCTGTTTATCCTAATGTTCTAATTTATATAGGGGTGAGAACTATGATTATGATCAACACAATTAGTATGATTGAGTAGAAGTTGATTTCTTTCCTTCGAAAAATTTTGGCTCTGTTTAGATAGGGCCTTTTTATTTCTCCTTAAGACATACTTTTGCAATCATTATGAATCAAAGGTCTGAAACAAACAGGATTGTGATGAAATTTGGTGGCACCTCAGTAGGCAATGCTGAACGGATCCATCAATTGGTAGAAATTGTGCGAAGGCGTTCACATGAAGGACCACTTGTAGTCGTCGTTTCTGCCATGTCAGGTATCACTAGTCTTCTTGAGGAGGCATGTACAAAAGCAGCAAATAAAAACGAAGCCTATCATTCCACCCTGGATACAATCATAAGACGACATGAGGAATGTATCGCATCCATTCCATTTTCAGCTGCTATGTCCGCTGAATTGATCAATCAGATTCGTGAACCCCTTAATAGGTTGGGCATCATTTGCCGTGGGTTAAGCCTCGTCGGTGATCTTACTTTGAAAACTAAAGCTCACATTATGAGCTTCGGCGAACTTTTGTCTTCGCGGATTATACGGGCTGCTATGGAATCAGACGGATTGAATGCAGAACTCATCGACAGCAGGGATTTGATCGTGACAGATACTCAATTTCTATCTGCACGTGTAGATTTTGAAGAAACCAATAATCGGATCAGGAAACGCATTGATCCTTCACAAAGAATTTATATCGCCCCGGGGTATATATCAAGAAGTCACACAGGTGAAAGCACCACATTAGGACGCGGAGGTTCCGATTATACAGCAGCTATTTTTGCAGGCGCACTCGATGCTGCACGTCTTGAAATATGGACTGATGTCAATGGAATGCTGTCAGCTGATCCACGATTAGTTAGAGACACCGTTACGATCCCGACCATGAGTTATGAGGAGGCCATGGAGCTAAGTTATTTTGGTGCAAAAGTCATTTATCCACCTACGATCCAACCTGCTATGACAAAGCAGATTCCGATCATCATTCTCAACTCTTTTGATCCCGATCATCCGGGTACAACGATTTCAAACCATCCCGATCAGAATTCACATTTCGTGAAAGGGTTGACTTGTATTCAGGACATTGTCCTGGTGACATTGACTGGCTCAGGCATGATCGGCGTTCCTGGTGTTGCACAGCGATTATTTCAGTCTTTAAGTGAAGCAGATATTA
>JBDUAU010000434.1:0-5403 GCA_040004485.1 Saprospiraceae bacterium | reverse complement strand
TGGCGTTAGGCACTACCTTATTACTTTTATATTGAATCGAATAAAACTTTTACACCAAAACCCCATCAGGTACTTTAAAAAACAACTATGTCTTTACAAATAAAAACTTTAGAAGATTATCATGACGCTTACAAGGCAAGTGTAGAGAATCCTGAAAAGTTTTGGGAAGAACAAGCCGAATCATTTACCTGGATGAAGCGATGGGATAAGATATTGGAATGGGATTTTCATCATGCGGATACACATTGGTTCATCGGAGGAAAACTCAACATCACTGTCAATTGTATTGATCGTCATCTTGCATCAAAAGGTGATCAGACTGCATTGATATGGGAACCAAATGAACTTGATAGTGAAGGAAAGAAATTTACATACCGTCAGTTGTATGAAGAGGTATGTCGTTTCGCCAATGCTTTAAAAAAAATCGGTGTTCATAAAGGTGACCGAATCTGTTTTTACATGCCTATGGTGCCTGAACTGATGATTGGCATATTGGCCTGTGCCCGGATTGGTGCAATACATAGCGTAGTCTTTGCCGGATTTTCTGCCAATTCACTTGCTGACAGGATTAAAGATGCAACATGCAAAGTAGTCATCTGTTCGGATCATAATTCACGAGGACCAAAAATCACACCTGTAAAATTGATAGTTGATGAAGCGATTGCAATGGGATGTGACAGCGTGGAAAAAGTAATTGTATTGAGTCACACCGGTGGAGGTATTCCATGGAATAACAAACGTGATCTGTGGTGGGATAATATAATTGATAAGCAATCCACTACGTGCGAACCAGTCATGATGGATAGTGAAGATACATTGTTTATATTATACACATCAGGTTCAACAGGAAAGCCAAAGGGCGTGGTCCACAGCATAGGCGGCTACATGGTATACGTCTGTTATACGTTTCTGAATGTCTTTCAGTACAAGCCCGGTGATATTTATTGGTGTACTGCGGATATAGGCTGGATTACAGGTCATAGCTATATCGTTTATGGCCCTTTGTTATCGGGTGCCACTACAGTTATGTTTGAAGGCATTCCATCTTATCCTGACCCATCCCGTTTTTGGCAGATCTGCGAAAAATATAAAGTCAATATCTTCTATACTGCACCCACTGCTATCAGGTCCTTGATGGCCGCAGGTGATAAATATGCACAAGGCCATGATCTCTCATCGTTAAAAGCTCTCGGGACTGTAGGTGAACCAATTAATGCTGAAGCATGGCATTGGTATCACGATCATATCGGGAAAGGAAAAATTCCGGTAGTAGATACCTGGTGGCAAACAGAAACGGGCGGGATTCTGATCAGCCCAATCGCCGGAATAACAGATATGAAACCATGTTACGCTTCATATCCAATGCCCGGAGTGCAACCCATCCTGATCGATATATATGGAAATGAAATTGAGGGTAATAATGTGGAAGGATTGCTATGTATCAAATACCCATGGCCTTCTATTATCAGGACCACATATGGTGATCATGGCCGCTGCAGGGAGATTTATTTTAATGTTTATCCTGACTTATATTTTACCGGTGATGGCGCCAGACGTGATGAAGATGGCAGGTATAGAATCATCGGTCGTGTAGATGATGTCATCAATGTCAGCGGCCATCGCATCGGTACAGCCGAAGTTGAAAATGCTATAAATGAACATCCACTTGTGGTAGAAAGCGCAGTGGTCGGGTATCCTCATCCAATCAAAGGACAAGGTCTATACGCATTTGTCATCTCAAAAGAAACTGTGCCAGATCATGATATTTTTCAAAAAGAAATAAATGCAAAACTTTCAGTACTCATTGGACCTATTGTAAAAACAGATATCATATTGATTGTAAGCGGCCTTCCAAAAACAAGATCAGGTAAAATCATGCGACGCATCCTTCGCAAAATAGCTGAAGGAGATTTATCCAATCTTGGTGATATTTCTACATTATTTAATCCGGAAATAGTAGATGAGATTATCGCAAAATCTAAACAAATAGATTAAGAACAAAAAAAATGTTAAAAACTCATCCTCCTATCCTCCTCGCTTCGAAATCACCCAGAAGACAGGATTTACTCAGAGCCGCAGGCATTGATTTCAAATTAATTGATGTCGATGTTGAAGAAAATTATCCTGATGATATGCATGCAGAACTTGTGCCTGAATACCTGGCCAGGAAAAAAGCTGAAGCTGCTATGTCATTGATGGAAGATTATCACCTCATTCTCGCCGCTGATAGCGTAGTCATCAAGGATGGACAAATTTTTGGTAAACCTGTTGATAAAGCCCATGCTATTGAGATGACTTCGATACTGGCAGGACATCATCATACTGTTATCACTGGTGTATTTATTTGCAGTCATCACAAAGGGGTGGGTTTCTCTGAATGCACAGAGGTATGGATAGAACCAATGACACCTGATGAAATAGAATATTACATCGATCATTTTCTTCCTCTTGATAAGGCCGGATCATATGGCATCCAGGACTGGATCGGATGGGCTAAGGTGTCCCGTATCGAAGGATCTTATGCCAATGTCATGGGGCTACCAGTCCACAAAGTTTACGAAGTGTTGAATGAATGGACAAATGATTAAAAAAATACACTCCATTCTTAAATCCAGAAAAAAGCAAGGGCAAGAGAAATCACTAAAACCCATAGGGACACAGCAACAATACCCATCACAAGTCCTGCCGTAGCCAACCCCCGACCTTTGTATAGTCCGTCATATTTTCTGATTTTACGCAGGCTTATTGCACTGAATATAATCGCCAATATTCCAAAAAGCAGGCTGATCAACAATACACTTACAATTCCAATAACAAAGCCGGCTATCGCAAAACCTTCAGTTGTAGACTGATAATTTTCAGCAGGTAAAGCATGCCCTCTTTTCTCAGCGTGTCTGATTTTGGATTTTAAAATCGAAAGCGCTATCCGTTCTTTCAATTTTAACTTTCTACCTATCTGAGATTCAATCTTTGCCCGGTCAAGAGGAATGGTTTGTTGAAGAATACCTGCCTGATCTTCCGTATTTACCGGACCGTGAACAGGTGCTGAATATCCAGATTCAATGAATATAAAAATCGTGAAAAGCAGAAGAAGAGCGAACTTCAGATTCATAGTGATGGTTTTTCAAATTTGATCACGTTAAGATCAAAATAATTTATCCAGGTTGTATATCTCCGATGTCATTTTAACCCAAGTTTATAAAAAGGATAACGTTTGGTTAATTTCCCTCAGCCTGCCCTAAAAATCAGATATTTCATCAATCTTCGTGGTATGAAATACATTTTTCTCTTGCTGGTGACCTGTCTGTACACAATCACAGTGTCAGGTCAAAAAGAATTTAATGTCGCGGGGCTCGCCTTCTATAATCTGGAAAATCTCTTTGATACGATCGACAGTCCTGATACAGATGATCTTGAATTTACACCTAACGGTCCGAATCTTTATAATTCTCACGTCTACTATGACAAATTATCACATCTGTCAAGAGTCCTCAGTGAAGTCGCCACTGACTTTACCCCAGATGGTCCAGCGATCATAGGTGTCTCCGAAGTTGAAAACCGATCAGTATTGGAAGATCTCGTCAAACAACCTTCACTGATTAAAAGGGGATATAAAATACTACACCAGGATTCCAGAGACAATCGGGGTATTGATGTTGGATTCCTTTATCAACCCAAATATTTTACACCGGATACCGTGTTCTTTATTCCATTACTGACGAATGAACCAGGAGACAGTGTTCGCTACTCGAGAGACATACTGTTTGCAATCGGCCGCCTTAATGGAGAGAAAATAGTTGTAAGTGTCAACCACTGGCCTTCTCGTCGTGGCGGAGAACAAGCTACGGCTCAATTACGCAACAAAGCTGCAATGATCAACAGACGGGTTCTGGACAGTCTTTCCCAATATCTTCATATTGAAAAAGCAGTTGTCATGGGTGACCTCAATGACGACCCTATAAATGACAGTGTTCACAAATATCTCAGGACTGGTCGTACAAAAGATCATCTTGACATAAAGGAGATGTACAATCCCTTTGAGGATTTTTATCGGAAAGGATTAGGTACTACAGCTTATCATGATGCATGGAGCTTATTTGACCAGATCATTATTAGCCAAACATTGGCAAATGATACCAAAGGTTTCCGTTTTTACAAAGCAGGTGTCTACAATCCTTCCTATATGACTCAAAAATCCGGAACGTTCAAAGGATATGCCTTAAGAACATATGCTGACGGAGTTTATGCAGGTGGCTATAGCGATCACTTTCCTGTATACGTGCTTCTGGTTAAAGAAAAGGCATGAAAGAACCTTTGATGTTGGATCAAACCTTTCAGGACATTCTAAATGAACTGGAGAATAACCATCATCATTACTTTATCACGGGCAAAGCTGGTACAGGCAAGTCCACTCTTCTTCAACTATTCAGAAAAACCACTAAGAAAAAAGTAGTCGTTCTTTCTTCAACAGGCATTTCAGCGTTGAATGTTCAGGGCCAGACTATTCATTCCTTTTTTCAGTTTCCGCCTAAATTGCTCCTCGCAAAAGAATTGTTCATCGTGCGACGCCTGGTGAATTTACTAAAGGCAGTGGAAGTGATTATCATAGATGAAATATCCATGGTCAGGGCAGATGTGATGGATGCTATCGATGTGTCGCTCCGGATGCATCGTAAATCCATAGAACCATTCGGGGGTGTGCAGATGATATTATTTGGCGACTTGTTTCAATTACCGCCTGTAGTCTCCACCCAGGAGGAGAAACAATACTTCAGCACTGTCTATCCCAATCAGTATTTCTTCTCAGCATCTGTATTTCAATCAAAGGCTTCTTTAGAAAAAATAGAACTTACAAAAGTCTATCGTCAGAATGAACGGCATTTCATTCGATTACTTGATGCTATTCGTACACTTCAATTCGATTATGATGATCTTGATATGCTTAATGAAAGATATCTGCCTGAGGCAAAAATAGAAGAACCTTTTCTGACATTATGCAGCGTAAACGCCCTGGCAAATCAAATTAATGCCCAACGACTTTCAGCCATTGATGAACCATCTGTTTTCTTTGAAGCTGATGTCAAAGGAGATTTTAATCCCAAATTATATCCAACGGATTACAGGCTCGAATTGAAAAAGCATGCACAGGTGATTCTTGTACGAAATGATCCGGAAAAAAGATTCGTCAATGGTAGCCTTGCCACGATAGTAGATCTCAATCCTGAAAATATAGTGGTTCAATTCAAACTTGATGATGGAAAAACACAAAATTTAGATCTTCCAAGAATGACCTGGGAACTCCAACGCTATAAATTTTCAGAGACCCCTGACAATTCTATTCAATCAGAAGTCACTGGGACATTTACTCAATATCCGGTGCGTCTGGCCTGGGCCGCCCTGGAG
>JBDUAU010000024.1:0-1631 GCA_040004485.1 Saprospiraceae bacterium | reverse complement strand
ATGGTGTTAACCAAATCTGCTTTTCTCATTACTCTGATTTATAGTAAGTTATGCCATATTAAAGGCTAATCGGGAGGGCAAAGTTCGACAAAAGGTTTCGATTTTGAATCATAGGGTTACATATTTTTATTTTGCTCATATCAATGTAACTATCTGGAAGTGTAGGAAATACACGTTTTTGGCCCTTGGCCCTTGCAGTCACCCGGTTGATGAACTGCAGTGTGAGGATGAGTGAGTGAGGTCAAAACATCCCTTTTACCTCAGCCTTCGCCTTCGCCTTTTAAATTTATCTTCGCATCTATGATACAATCAATGACCGGTTATGGTCGGGGAAGTGCAGATTACAATGACATGAAGGTACTTTCAGAGATCCGGTCTCTGAACTCCAAAGTCACGGATCTGCGGATTAAGCTACCAGTCAGCCTCGGCGAAAAAGAGATCGATTTGCGGAATCTCGTTTTGCAAAGGACTCAAAGGGGCAAAATAGAAATGGCGATCAGTTTTGAAGGCGACCTGGCTCTTGATGACCTGGATTATGACAAAGCCCTCATCCGTAAGCATTTCAATCAGCTCAATGAGATCGCCACAAGTTTGGGTGTTGGCCCCGATCAGATCCTTCACGAAGTCCTCAAATTGCCCAATATCCTACGGTCTGTCAACAACTCCGTGATCGATAATACACTATGGAATAAAATCCTGGAGGCAGTAAATGAATCGATCGATCATCTTATTGAGTTCAGGACACACGAAGGCCAGAGTCAATATAATGACCTCCTTCAGTCTGCCACTGCGATACATGATATGTGCAATAGCATTGAGGCTCATGACAAGGAAAGGCTTGCTTTTGTACGTACCCGGATGAAACAAAAACTTGATGAATATCTCAATGGCGATCAGATAGATTCGAACAGATTTGAACAGGAGTTAATTTACTTCCTGGATCGACTGGATATCAATGAAGAAAAGGTCAGGCTCCAGCAGCATTGCAAGTTTTTCCTGGAAACGCTATCAGGAGATATGGAGATGAAATCCAAGCAGCTCAATTTTATCGCTCAGGAATTGGGCCGTGAAATCAATACACTTGGTGCAAAGGCACAATGGAGCCCACTGCAGCATCTTGTCGTCGGGATGAAAAACGAATTGGAAAAAATTAAGGAACAATTGGCGAATATTGTATGACGTTGCCTGGCAAGCTCCTTGTTTTTACAGCGCCCAGCGGTTCAGGGAAGACAACCATCGTTCGCCATGTCCTTTCTACGTTTGAGAATACAGGCTTTTCAGTGTCTGCGACAACGCGACCCAAGAGACCTCACGAAATTCATGGCAAGGATTATTATTATCTGTCCGTAGAGACCTTTAAGCTCTGGATCTCTCTTGACGCTTTTGCAGAATGGGAGGAAGTCTATGCAGGCCAGTTCTATGGGACATTGAAATCTGAAATCGAGCGTCTCACAGCTATGGGTCGTAATGTTGTGTTTGATGTGGATGTGAAGGGCGCGATGAGCATCAAACAACTTTATCCGAAGGAAACACTGACTGTTTTTATAAAAGTACCTTCCATGGAAGCTCTTGAAAAAAGACTTCGTCTGCGCGGAAATGAAAGTGAAGAGAGCCTTGAAAAAAGATTAACA
>JBDUAU010000416.1:0-5414 GCA_040004485.1 Saprospiraceae bacterium | reverse complement strand
TCAAATACAGCTATTGGAAATGGGGCACTTTATTCTAATAAAGCTGGTCATGATGGTGTGGCTATTGGGTTTCAGTCTCAATATTATGTGAATAACAGTACGATTAACTGGGACAATACGAATACCTCTGTTGGGTTGAATTCACTTCGCGGTTCTACTACGGCAGCCAATAATACAGGGACCAAAAATACGGCAGTTGGACGTGATGTATTGCTTGCGAATACGACTGGTTCATCCAATACAGTAATCGGAATGAATGCACTCAATGCCAACACAATTGGTTCGCATAATACAGCAAATGGTGTCTCCGCTTTATTTTCAAATACCACAGGTTATTCAAATGTTGCAATAGGGGAAAGTGCTTTAAAATTAAATCTCACAAAAGGTAATCTGGTCGCAGTGGGAGATTCTGCATTATTTAATAATGAAACCGGTGCTTCTTCAAGTTTTCATTCGACTGCCAATACGGCTGTAGGTTCAAAAGCTCTTTATTCAAATACTACAGGATATCAGAATACAGCTTCCGGATTCAGGGCTATGTATTCCAATACAACAGGACTCCAAAACTCCGCCTATGGAGTCAACGCACTTTATCTTAATTCATCCGGCGCCTACAACACGGCCTTTGGAAAAGATGCACTGTTTGCAAATACATCAGGTTCTTCAAATTCAGCAAATGGTGTTGAAGCTCTTTATTCAAATTCTATCGGAAATAACAACACAGCTATCGGATGGCAATCCCTTTATTTGAATACTTCCGGAGATGACAATACTGCAAATGGAAAATATTCCCTTCATGAAAATACAACAGGTACAAAAAATACTGCTATTGGCACAAATGCACTTTATGGGAATCTCACCGGAGAAAAAAATTCTGCTGTTGGCATGAATGCTCTTAGTTCTAATGCAGACGGAACTCAAAATACAGCCATGGGTAATGATGCTATGATACTGAATGGTTCAGGATCGTTTAATTCAGCTTATGGTGTAGAGGCCCTGTTTTTCAATATGACAGGTTTTAATAATACAGCCATCGGAAGAGAAGCTCTTTATTCCAATTCCAGTGGTGGCTCCAATACCGCAACGGGCATGCTTGCACTTTTTTCAAATAATGGATCTTTCAATACAGCTAATGGGCAAAGCGCTTTGTTTAACAATGGATCAGGGAACAACAACACAGCTATGGGGTATCAGGCGTTACAAACTAATTCTTCCGGCAATAACAATACTGCACTTGGTACAAATGCCGATGTATTAAGTGATGGTTTAATTAATGCTACAGCGATTGGATACAATGCTAAAGTCGGAGCAAGTAATAGTTTAGTACTTGGAGGAACAGGAGCTGATGCAGTGAAAGTTGGTATCGGCACGCAAACACCTTCTACTACTCTTGAAGTAAATGGACAAGTAAAAATCAGCGGAGGATCACCCGGTATAAACAAAGTACTTACTTCTGATGCAGCAGGACTCGCTACATGGCAATCCCCGGCAGTAGCGACTTCGGAGATCGCGTATGTATATAATCTGACACCCACCACTATACCCATAGAAGCGGATATTCCTTTTGATACAAATGGAAGTCTCAGTGCAGGATTTGTACATACACCGGGCAGCACGAATATTTCAATAATAAATACAGGTATATATAAAGTAAATTTTTCTGTCTCAGGCATTGAGCAAAATCAATTTGCTTTATTTCTAAATGGATCAGTAGTTCCGGGAAGTATATATGGTTCCGGTGGTGGCACACAACAAAATAATGGACAGGCCATATTCTCTGCATCTGCGGGTGATTTACTTACACTCAGAAATCATTCCTCAGCTTCAGCAATTACATTTCAAACACTTGCAGGCGGCACACAATCGAATGTGAATGCTTCTATAATCATTCAGAGGTTATAATAAATTCTTATTACACCGCATTACAATGCTTATCCATAGGTTGATTAACTTGCTTTTATGTGTGGTTTATTTCCCATTAAATTTATGGTCACAACCTTCACTTGCCCATAGTGAAGAAGTTGTTTCGGAAGATCTGACATATGTAAAAGCCATCGCTGAGGATCACCAGGGGTTCATGTGGATTTTTGGATCCCTCCTTAGTCTTTCATTCAAGGATAGTATTTAATGAATATTTTCTTTCATAAATTGCAATACTACATCCGGCTCATGAAAAATCAAATAACTTTCTTATTTCTGATCGGCATATATTTATTTTTTACCTCTTCCATGTTTGATCCATGCTTCTTCAAGCTGTACTTTTAATACTTTCGGATATGTTTTTTTAATGTCGTCATACTACGTGCAGACTTCTGTTATCAATGTAAAGCCCGTTAGAACGAGCAAACGAAGATTGGGATGACCTGCCATTTCCTCAAAATTGGCTCCTTTACCTCCTAAACGGTTTCGATGTTCATCCCTATCTGTTCTGATTTAAAGACATCTTTGTCTTTATTCGTTATCTTTGCTTACAATTAAGTAAAGGGATGACCAAAGGAATACGGTTGGAGTGAGAAGTGTTGCCATTTACTGATCCTCTGGCAAAAGAGGCTTATATGACATACCATAAAATACATCCTATCGCATTATCGATTAAGGGAGAAGTGTACACGATTCGGTTAGAAACGATAAAGATGACAAATAACACGCTTGGTTTTGTTAAGAAACTATTCTGGAAAAGGGATGAATAAAAAATACTGCTACCGAATAAACCACTTCACCGAATACAGTCCTTTTGCCATACATGAATGATATAATATTTCAACATTAAGAAATACAACATATGGATTACACTTCTCATCACTCGTTTCATATTCCCGTCATGGGGTTAGCCTTTACTATTGATAGCCCTATCAAAGTGGCCAGGTTTGGTATTTCATCCGTTATTTCAATTGTGGAGGACCGTTTAGTGGAAATGATGCGAAGCTATTATTACCCCACGGTTGATCAGGAGTACAAAGCTATCTCAACACACGAACAGGATTACCGTGCTAAAAGAATTACGGATTATCTCAATCTGGTCAATCTGATTGTTCATGCCCAGGTTGAAAAAATGAGAAACTCCGCTTTTGAAGCAGGTTCTGAAATTGTAAAATATTTTGAGATGTTGCCTGAAAATTCCAAGATAAAGCAGGTATACAGGCAGATGATGAATACAAAGATTGATGTAGATAAAGAAAAAGCGGAATTGTTTTTGCGAACACAAATTGTCCCGGGAAGTATTGATGTTAATATCATGACAAAGATCGACAATAACCGGTTTTCCAAAGATGGCCGGATGCTGGAAGACGGTTCCGATGCTGTGTCGGCCTTACGAGGGTATGCAAAGAGTGATCTTTCCAATTCATCCATCATTTTTTCAGCCGGCATGAATCCACGGCTGTATAATTACCTTGAAAAATATATTGATTTTGAAGCGGACGAAAATGGTCGGTTTAAAAAGAAAGTCATTATTAAAGTCAGCGATTATCGGTCTGCATTAATACAGGGTAAATATTTGGCCAAGAAAGGGATTTGGGTAAGCGAATACAGAATTGAATCAGGATTGAATTGTGGAGGCCATGCTTTTGCCACTGACGGGTATCTGATGGGTCCTATACTGGAAGAGTTTAAATCAAAAAAAATAGAACTTATCACGGTTGTATTTGAAATATATAATCAAGCCATCAAAGCAAAAGGCCGCAAGGATTTCAGTGAACCTCATCCGATTAAAATTACAGCTCAGGGCGGGATTGGCACATTTGAAGAAGATCATTTTTTACAAACACATTATGGTATCGATAGCACCGGATGGGGAACTCCTTTTTTGGTTGTACCGGAAGCAACCACGGTGGATGAAGCTACGTTAAAATTACTATGTGACGCCAAAAAAGAAGACGTGATTTTGAGTCACAATTCTCCATTAGGTGTAAGATTTCACTATCTCAAAGGGACTACAGCTGACAAAGAAAAATATGACCGTATCCATCAAGGAAAACCAGGCAGCCCCTGCACTGAGAAATTACTGGCTATGAATACGGAATTTACCGAACAACCAATTTGTACAGCCTCTCACAAATATCAAAAATTAAAAATTGCACAATTGCAGTCCCTTTCCCTGCCTGACCGGGAATATGAAAGGCAGCTTAAGGATATCCTGGATAAAGAATGTCTTTGCCTTGGATTAAGCAATGCAGCATCCAAAGAATACCACGTACCATTTATTAAAAAAATGGATGCGGTTACGATTTGCCCCGGACCTAATATCGCCTACTTTAACAAAGTCGTAAGTTTACAGACCATGACGGATCACATTTATGGCCGAACAAATATTATTGAAGACCACCAGAGGCCGCACATGTTTATAGCTGAATTGAAATTATACATACAATATTATAAAGAACAACTTGAACAGGATGACAGCATGGTGCCTGAACCTAAACGAAAGAAATACTTAATTGAATTTTTTACGAATATCAGGAAAGGTATTGCCTATTACCGCCAGTTGCCTCCCGAAAGTATATGGCATCATGATGCATTCAGCGACATGCTTGATGATGCAGAAAATGATTTAACTGAATTAAATGTCCGGTATTCAATCTGTTGACAGATCTTCAACAGGCCGTTACAACTCCTTTCTTTCCATAATAAGCTGCAGGGGCTGCACTTCATACAATTTCTCCACCTTCCGGAATGAAATTCTTCCTTTACTGAGAAAGGACGGCACTTTTAAAAGACTGCGAATTCGTCGCTCCATCATAATGAGTATAAGCATCACCAATGGATCATCAATACGGCCGATGGGAGGAATGCGATGTATTATAACACTACAGGATATTATAATACAGCGATTGGCGATAGCAGATCGAAGCACACTCTTCACTTCTTCGGTTCATTCAGCTCAATCACATACCCATCCGGATCAGTGATATAAATCTGCCACACCCCATCAAATCGCTGCTGCCGGTGGTAGGTAATATTTTTTGATTTGAAATAATCTTCCACAGGATTCGCATCCGGGATAGTCAGTGAAAAATGAGATCCGTTTTTATCATTGACACTCTGACAAACATCATCTTTGCGACCTGCAAGCAAATGAAGTTCCTGGCCAGGACCAATCGCAAACCACGCCCGGATTAAGGTCATGTCTTCCGGCACTCTTAGTTGGGTTAACCCAATAATATCCCGGTAATACGCCGCGCTCACGTCAAGATCCTTTACAGATAGCGCTACGTGATTGTAGCCGGTGATGGGGATTTGGGAGAAAGTATGGGATTGGATGAGGAGAAATGAGGCGGTGATGAGGAAGTGATTAAAATTCATCAGTGATGCATTTTAGATTTTCCATTAAATCTATTATAAATGTTTGAATACCAACCCGTTCATGTTTTCCTTAAATACGATCATGTTTTCCTTAAACATTTTGAGGTGGTTAA
>JBDUAU010000244.1:0-5422 GCA_040004485.1 Saprospiraceae bacterium | reverse complement strand
GAGGTGGAAGGGACACATCCACTTTCGCTATTGCTGCAGGAATTGACTAGAAAGTCCATTACCATTTTCGATCTTAAAGTCAAACCCTTACCCTACGAAGATGTGCATAGCATGATTGAAGATACGCTCCACCAGGAAGGTATGGATGAGATCTCCAGGCTAGTCTTCGAAAAAACAAAAGGCAATGCGTTTTTTACGATTCAATTTATCAGGCTTTTATTGGATCAGCGTCTTTTGATATATGATGAGAATAGAAAGACATGGACGGCAGACCTCGATAAAATCAAAGCACAGTCATTTTCGGACAATGTCGTCGACCTGATGATCCGGAAGATCAGATCGCTTGAACCCGCCACTCAATTTAGTTTGACAATGGCAGCGGCAATCGGAAATAAATTTGATCTTGAAATCGTCAGCGCTATTATGAACGCGCCGGCCAAGGAGGTCATCAGGCATCTATGGCCTGCTTTGGCAGAAGCATATATCACGCCGATCAATGAATATTACAGAATGTTCGATATCGAAGAGCTGAGCATTGCTCCTTCGAATGTTATTTTTTCATTTGCTCATGACAGGGTACAACAGGCATCCTATCAACTTATTCCCGACAACGAACGCCCGGCGCTACATCTAAAAATCGGCCGGATCCTGTTTGAAAAATACAATAATGATGAAGAACATCTTTTTGATATCGTCAATCATTATTTATTAGGATTAGACCAGATTAAAGAAGACGATGAAATAAATCGTGTCCGGTCATTAAATCTCAGGGCTGGATTACGAGCCAAACAAGCTAATGCTATTGGATCTGCTATACGACATTTTTCCACGGCGCTTCAATTAACTACCCCTTCTGCCTGGAAAGATGATTATGAAAACACACTTCTGCTCAACAAAGAACTTGCTGAAGCTTATTATCTCGACGGTCAATTAGAAAAATCCCAGGCATTAATTTTCCACTGTCTTGAGAAAGCCACTAACCCGATAGACAGATCTGACATTTATTATGTCTGGATGCTGCGCCTGGCTCTTGAATCAAAATACGATGAAGCCCTGGATGCGGCGATCAACGGGTTAAAAGAATTAGAATATGATTTCCCAAAGACTACCACACAGGAGGATGTGCAGCTTCATCTCCAGCAAATCATAGCCTATTTCCAGGAACACCCTATTCCCTCCCTTTATGACCTCCCACTCATGACGAGTGAAAAATATAAAGCAGTGATGAAGATCATGGACAATCTGACTGCACCACTCTACCTCGGAGGGAAAACTGACTTGTGGATTCTGCATACATTCAAAAAAATACTTCTTTCGATCGAGCATGGAATGTCTCATCCGATGTGTTATGCATTTTCGGAACTGGGATTGATTTTTAATCTTTTTGAAATGTTCGACTTTGGTCTTCCTGCAGGAGATCTGGCACGTAAAATTTCATATCGGTTCGAAAAAGAAGCTCCACGGCAAAAAGGTAGGACAGGTAATATCGTAGCGAACTATGTCTACCCATATTATAAACACATCCGGGATATTGATGAATACAATCGTGAATCCATTAAGGCGAGCCAGGAAAGTGGAGAATTGATTTTTGGTGGTTATGCCGTCATGAACCAGTACTTCAATCATTATTATACCTCTGAAAAACTATTACAGGAATTATCTCTTGAGTTTGATGCAGGCATAACATTCGGACGGAAGATTAATCATCATATGGTACACAATGCCCTGGTCGCATTGGAAATGTGTGTCGATTATCTCATGAATCCGGAAATGACAAACAACGAAGTCAGATCCAAACGCTTTGAGATTGATGAGTTTTTAGAAATCTGCAGGTCGACTAATGAACTCTATGGCCCGATCTGTCTTTATATCTATTCAATGCAAGTGTATGCGATCATGGGCAAACTGGATTTGGCCCTGATAGCGGATGTAAATGCTGCCAAATTCGTTGCGCCTATCTTTGCAGCAGTCCCGCATTATAGTACATACATGTTCTTCCATGGAATTATCCACCTGGAAAAGGCGATTCATGACAAAGGTTATTTAATACCTGAATCAGTCTTTACATTCATTGCCTACCTCGGGAGATTAAAAGTGATAAACCCGGCAAACTTCGAGCACAAACATCTACTCCTCGAAGCGATGAAAGCCCAACATGCCGGCAAAACAATTGAAGCTCTCCAGCTTTTTGAACAAGCTATACAATCAGCACAGAAATATAAGTTCGTCAATAATCTTGCCGTAGCACATGAAAAGACGGCAGCCTTGTGGGTAACTGAAGGACGACCACATTATGCATTGTATCATATCAAGCAATCTATCATTGCCTACACGCAGTGGGGTGCTTTTGCAAAAGTCAAGCAGCTGCAACAATACTATGCCGATATCCTCAATCAGCAACCGGGTATAGAGAAAAGTGAGCTTAACGTTACGGTGACAGAGTCCATAGACAGAGAGCAACTGGATTTGATGAGCATTTTCAAAGCCTCACAGGCATTCACCGGGCTGTTGTCCATGGATGAATTAAAAAAACACATCATTGATGTCGTGATGGAAGGTGCCGGTGCAACGCGCGTGGCTCTTGTTGCACCTGCCGCATCAGGCATCATGCTTGAAATCATGGGTGACATCGGCCAGGAATACAAAAGTGAATCCTACTTTATCCAGGAAGACCCCTCCATTCTGCCTTTATCCATCATTCACTATGTAACGAGAAAAAAAGAACCGTTACTCATCAATGATGTATCGGCTGACCGCGTTTTCAACCGGGATATCTATTTTGAAACTTCACTACCGCAATCCATCTGGGTATTGCCATTGATTATCAACAATGATCTGAAAGGAATTCTTTACCTGGAAAACAACCTGACCAACAATGCTTTTACAGAAGACAGAATCAGGCTATTACAATTGTTGAGTTATCAATTGGGAATTTCGATTGAAAATGCGCGATTGTATGAAAGCATGTCCGCATCCAATAAAATGTATCAAAAATTTGTTCCTCTTCCATTTCTTAATACACTTGGCTACAATTCTATTTTAAATGTTAAGCTGGGTGACCAGATTCAGCGGGAGATGACGATCATGTTTACCGATATCAGGTCCTATACCACCATTTCAGAATTATTGTCGCCTGAGGAAAATTTCAAATTTATCAACGAATACTTAAGCTATACAGCTCCCTGCATTGAAGCGCATGGCGGATTCATCAATCATTTTACAGGAGACGGCATCATGGCCTTATTTACTGATGCCGACCATGCATTGAAAGCTACTATAGCCATGCAGCAAGAGGTCAGGCGCTACAACAAAGCCAGGGAATTATCCAATCAGCAAACCATCAAAATCGGTATTGGTCTTCATACGGGGATGATCATGCTGGGTGTCATCGGGGATGTAGACCGTCATGATGCGGGAGTGATCAGTAATGAAGTGACCACAGCATCCCGCATAGAAGGCCTGACTAAAATGTTTGATGCTTCTATCCTGGTAAGTGAAAGCACTTTGTCTAAAATTGAGAATTTAGACCAATACAATTACCGTTACCTTGGCTCAGTCCAGGTAAAAGGGAGGACATTGGCAGTCAGAGTGTATGAATGTTTCAGTGGCGATAAAGAAGATATTATCGAGCTCAAGAAACAAACACTGTCGGACTTCAATGAAGGTCTTAAATTCTACTTCGAAAGAGATTTTATTATCGCTGCCGGACATTTGAAAAAAGTCCTGAATGTCAATTCAGGTGACATCACAGCAGAAAGATATTTTCGCAATGCAGCCGATCTAATGGTCAAAGGAGTACCAGCTGAATGGAGCGGCGTTGAAATCATGACAGAGAAATAAATGTTGCACCTGGTGCAACCTATTCTTCTTCGTCAGCCGCAGTATCCGCTTCGCCTTCAGTGATCGTTAAGTAATCCATGTCACCATACTTTTCTTCATACTCCTCTTTCACACTTTCTTTCAATTCGCCGCTTGCATCATAGTCATCATCGTCCTCGATGATCTGACGGGCTTCGATAAGTGTCATTCTGACGAGGTAGTAGCGGTCATCAGTTTCGAAAGGTAGTGCGGATACAAATTTGCCTTCGGCATTTTTGTACTGAATCAGATGTTTGGCGAATCCATAGGGATACATGAGCTTGATCTGCTCCTGGATATTCTCATCCAGCTTTTCATAATCCTTTACGATACGTGGTTTATTAGCCATGGGTAATAGGTGTGTTATCAAAAAAAACGAAGAGCGGGTTCTATTCGTACTCAGTTATAGGGCGTAAGTTGTAAAATTATCTCTGACAAACAAAAGACTTTTATTTGAAATTCCCACAAGAAATTTTTTTTTATTTTTTTAATGGTTGAAACAGAAAGGAGCAGAAAGATATTGCCCTGGGAAAGATATGGAGTACAAACAAAAAAAACCGGGCAGGAGTTCTCATCAAACCTGCCCGGACATTTTAACCAAACCAACTAAATCCAGCTCTCCCGAATCACGCCAGGGCAGCAATGTCCCTGATCAATATGCTGTTACGGGTAAAGTATATCTTATTTGTTTTTCGTAAATCATTCAATACTGCGGTGACAGTTTGCCTGCTTGTACCTGTATAATTAGCAATGTCCTGTTGTGTCAGCGAATGCTTCAATAATGTCTCAAGCCCTACCTGTCTTCCTGATTGGTGAGCATTGTCCAGAATGAAATCGATAATCCTGCCCCTGGCATCCTTAAAAATGAGAGACTCCAATTGATTTTCAGTCTGTAAGAGTTTATACCCAATCATAGAAATGACACTCATCGTCAACTGGGGATTTTTGTCCATAATCTTTCGGAAATGATCGACCCCTATTTTGTAATACGTCGTCACAGACGAAAGCGAGGAAGCAAAATTGTGGTGTGGTACCTTTTGCTGGATCAGAGCCATTTCACCGAAAACCATACGTGGATGAAGTACCTGCTTGATGATTTCGCGGCCATCATCATGGTGGGTTCCGATCTTCACACTTCCTTCAACAAGGATATAAAAGTAATCAGCTGCATCGCCTTCTGAAAAGATATTAGCGTATTTCTGGGCAGTGCTGTAATCCATCTGGAGGGCAAGAGCGGCCATTTCCTCTTTTTCCAGGACGTTAAAAAAAGGTATGCTTTCTAGAATCTCGTATTTATTAGGCATCGTCTGAACAGTTAAGAAAAGTAGAATAATGTGTCAGCTATATGACACTATTTTCTTTGCCTACCCCTATAAACGACAGAATAAAAAATGGAAAATCTTTATTTAGGCAGATCGGATGAAGCAACATCTATGGCAAATCCTGAGAAATTGCCATATCCACCTTTGATATTATTGAAGATGCTAACCGGCTCCGCGAAAGGATCCTGGCGGACGATCAATTGCCTGGCAAGGGAGCTATGGTATTTATAATATTCTTCTGT
>JBDUAU010000309.1:0-1641 GCA_040004485.1 Saprospiraceae bacterium | reverse complement strand
ATGAAATAGCTTCAAATGTCACCGGGTCAATCGTAAATGAAAATTGTGTTGCAAAACGGACCGCTCTCATAATCCTGAGCGGATCATCAGAAAATGTCTGTAGAGGATCCAATGGCGTAATAATCTTTCCTGCTGACAGGTCTTCAAGACCACCAAATGGATCAATCACTGAATACAGATCATCACCCTGCAGTCTCAGTGCCAATGCATTGATTGTAAAATCTCTTCGCAACTGATCCTCATAAAGCGTTCCCTGCTCAACTTCCGGTTTACGACTGTTCTGATGATACGATTCCTTTCGGGCGCCTACAAATTCCAATTCAAGATCCCTGTAGTGAAACATGGCTGTACCAAAATTTTTGAACACCGTGATGCCATGAGCATCAGTGCCCAGAGCAGCATATACTTTTTCAGCCAGTAAAGTACCATCGCCTACGGTGACAAAATCAATATCCTTCGATTGGTAGCCCATGATACGATCTCTTACAAATCCACCGACAGCATAAACCTCCTGGTGCAACTGATCAGCTACATCCCTGACAATTTCAAATAGCGCCTTTTCTTCTGCTGTAATGTCTAATTTCATAATACAGGCCTTTGCGGCTTTCGGATCGGAAATACTTTTTATTGAGAGGTTGAAAGTAATTGACTTTATTGTATTCCCTTGTTTAACTGACTTCTAAAAGCTCGGGGGAATAATGACTTTCGATCTGTTGTAATATGTCGAATAATACCGATGGCTCAGATTCTGTCACAAGACGTGACCTGTATTGTTTGATGCCTTCTAGGGATCTGAAATAATTAGAATAATGTCGCTTCATTTCCATTACACCCAATTTCTCTCCTTTCCATTCAATTGAATGTTGCAAATGTTTTCTTGCTGCACTGACGCGTTCATGAAGTGTGGGTTCATCCAGGAGTTGACCGGTTGCGAAAAAATGTTTGATCTCTCTGAATATCCAAGGATATCCTATGCTTGCTCTTCCTATCATGATGCCATCGACTCCGTATCGGTCCCTATAGAGCTGAGCTTTCTGCGGTGTATCAATGTCACCATTTCCAAATATGGGAATTTTTATAGCCGGATTGTTTTTTACCTTTCCAATCATCGTCCAGTCGGCCTCACCTTTATACAATTGAGCTCTTGTCCTGCCGTGAATGGAAAGTGCCTCAATACCTACATCCTGCAAGCGCTCTGCCACTTCCATAATATTGATACTGTTGTCATCCCAACCCAATCTTGTTTTTACGGTCACAGGAAGATGGGTAGACTTAACAACAGCCTTTGTAAGCCTCACCATTAAATCGATGTCTTTTAATACGGCGGCACCTGCACCTTTACAAACAACTTTTTTAACAGGACATCCAAAATTTATATCAACTAAATCAGGCTGCACAGCATCAACTATAGTGGCGCTCATCGCCATCGCCTCTTCATCACCACCGAATATCTGAATGCCTATAGGACGTTCACGTTCGTAAAACTCCAGTTTTTTTTTGCTTTTTATAGCATCGCGAATCAATCCTTCACTGCTAATGAATTCGGTAAATAATAAATCAGCCCCGAATTCCTTACATAACACACGAAAAGGCGGGTCACTTACATCCTCCATGGGAGCAAGGAGAAGCGGAAAGTCGGGA
>JBDUAU010000467.1:0-5454 GCA_040004485.1 Saprospiraceae bacterium | reverse complement strand
TCGTTTCCCGTGCTGCTGCCGCACTTAAAGCCCAATAACTCAAATGCAAAATCAGGCTGCTAAGCAAGATCACTCCTGTACTATAAAAGAAAATATCAGGAATTCTGAACTCCAGCCAATTACCCGCAGCGTGTCGTACGATGTAAGCACTCGTGAGCGAACCGAACAACATCACCATACTGCCCATAGCAATCCATAAAGCAAATAGTGTGGAGTTGACTCCTCTTTTCGGCTTTTCTATACCACTTACAATTTGACTATTTGTATTCAATTTCTTTATAATTTAAATTACATGCTCCACCATAAAACCATCAGGGTCGCAGGTAAAAAAATGAATGAAGAAAACATTAAAGCCTTCGCACTTTCTTTATCAAATCGCCTGTAAAATGTCCAGGCTCTCCAAATAAAATATAAAGAAAGAATACTGATCCCTATCGTACCCGGGCCAGAAATAAGTCCTGCCGAAAATCCTATATAGATAACCGGCAAAAGAAGCATGGCGTATATGAATGACTGCAATCCTAACCTTGTATCGATCTTCCCATTTTCTACCGGCAATAATTTATATCCTGCTCTCTGATATTGATCAAATGATAAAAAACCAATCGACCAGAAATGAGGGAATTGCCAGATGAATTGAATAGCAAAAAGAAATAAGCAAGCAGGTGTAATAACTCCGTCAAAAGCAATCATACCAATCATAGCAGGTAATGCCCCAGGAATAGCACCGATCACAACTGAAATTGTACTATAACGTTTGAGTGGCGTATATAAAAAAGCATATGTCACCAGCGAAACCATTCCAAGAAAAGAAGTAAGGGGATTGAGTAATGCAAGGAAAATGATTCCAACGAGACATGTTAATCCGGCAAGTACAACAGCAGAAGAAGAACTCCATCGTCCTGCGGCAAGAGGACGATTGGAAGTACGTTCCATCATTTTATCATAATCGGCTTCAAGTATTTCATTCAGGATATTAGCCGAAAAAGTGATCAAAAATCCTCCTGCAGTCAATAACAAAAAAGGAATGATATGAAAATTACTACCCGCTGCTATAAGATAGGCAACAACAGAAGAGAATACGACAAATGTGCTCAAACGGAATTTGACCAGGAGTTCTATGTCCTGAACCCAATCCCAGAAAGTGATTGAAATCGCCCTTACTTGTACCTCTTCCTTTCTTTTCATCCGTGATCCTCCCCTTCAGCTTTTTCTTTTTCTGTCATCGGCATATGCTGTTGAATAAAATCTTTGTCAGCCCCCTCTTTGCTATAGTCATAAGCCCACCTGTGAACCGTTGGCAATTTGCCAGGCCAATTGCCATGTATAGGTTGGATCGGAGCTGTCCACTCTAATGTATTTGCTCCCCATGGATTTTGAGTGGTCATTTTTTTACCTTTCCAGATACTGTAGAAGAAATTGAATACAAAAAGAAGCTGGGCGCCGAAAACGATGATAGCTGCTATAGTGATAAATTGATTCAATCCATGAAAATGACTGAAGGCATCAAATGTATCAAATCTATAATAGCGTCGTGGAACGCCGGCCATACCCATGTAATGCATAGGCCAGAAAATAGCATACGCCCCCACCATGGTGATCCAGAAATGAATCCTACCCATAGTCTCATTCATAAACCGGCCATACATCCTAGGGAACCAATGATAGACACCGGCAAACATCCCGAAGAATGCAGCTATACCCATGACGATATGAAAATGCGCAACGATGAAGTATGTGTCATGCAATTGAATATCAAGTGCTGAATTACCAAGAAAAACACCTGTCAATCCTCCGGAAATAAACATAGAAACGAAACCAATAGCAAAGAGCATTGCTGATGTAAATCGTATATTTCCTTTATAGAGTGTAGAAATCCAGTTAAACACTTTTACTGCCGAAGGAACTGCAATGATCAAAGTGAAAATCACAAAGAAGTTTGAAATAAATGGGTTCACACCTGACATAAACATGTGGTGAGCCCATACCAGGAATGAAAGGAATCCAATCGCCAGTATGGAATATACCATTGCCTTATATCCGAAAATTGGTTTTCTTGAATGAACGGACATGACTTCACTGACAAGTCCCATCGCTGGAAGAATAATAATATAAACTTCAGGGTGTCCAAGAAACCAGAATAAGTGCTGATATAAAATAGGACTACCCCCGACGTTTTCAAGTGCATGTCCGTTGACAAATATTTCACTGAGATAAAAACTTGTCCCCATCCCGCGATCGAACATGAGCAGGAAAAATCCTGATACCAACACAGGGAAAGATAAAATACCAAGGATCGCCGTAACCAGCAGAGCCCACACCGTCAAAGGCATGCGCCACAAACTCATTCCCTTCGTGCGGAGATTTAATACGGTGGTGACATAATTAATACCGCCAAGTAATACAGACACTACAAAGAGCGTGAGACTGACTAACCACATTGTCATACCTGCCCCGGACCCGGAACTTGCTTCAGGCAATGCACTCAATGGAGGATAGGCTGTCCAGCCTCCTGAAAATGGCCCTGTATTCAAAAACAATGATATAAACATGACCACGCTTGCCAGGAAGAAAAACCAATAAGATAGCATGTTGAGAAATGGTGATGCCATATCCCTGGCACCTACCTGAAATGGAATCAACAGATTTGCAAAAGTTCCACTCAAACCGGCGGTCAATACAAAGAACACGATAATCGTACCATGCATCGTGACCAACGCATAATAAAAATCTGGATTTAGTGAACCGATACCTGCATCATTGACAGTAATCCATTTTCCTAACAGTGGTTTCAACCATGCTACACTATCATCCGGAAATCCCAGCTGAAGCCTGAAAATTATACTCATGCTGGCCCCAACAATAGCCCAGAAAATACCTGTGATCAGGAACTGCCTCGCAATGATCTTATGATCCTGGCTGAAAATATAATGCGTGATAAAATTTGATTGATATTTATCACCATGAGGATGATCGTGGAAGTGATCATCATACCCTTGTTCCCTTATGAGAACATCGGTTTCATCATGTTGTGATTCAGACATAATTATATCGTTTATTGAGCTATAATTCTTAATTCTGTTCTCCTGTTCTTCTGACGTCCGGCGTCGGTATCATTCGTATCTATCGGCTTCGTTTGCCCATATCCTACTGCAGTTAATCTTGATGTATTGACTCCAAGTGTGATTAAATATGCTTTTACGACATCTGCCCTCTGTTGCGAGAGATTTTTGTTCACAACAGGATCACCGGTACTATCCGTATGACCTCCAAGTTCAATACGCATGGTCGGATACTTCTTCATGATCTCACTTAAATCAGCAAGTTGATATTTCGAATCTGATGTTAATACAGATCCTCCCGGTTCAAACTGTACAAAGTCAAGCCTGATCGTTTTGAGATCAGGAGCACCTGCAGCTGGTGGAATTCCGGTATCAACCATAGCCTTATCGAAAGAAAAATTTAAAGCATCACGGTTTTGTTTAATCTCAAAACCAAGAAGTTTTCCCTTATTAGGGTCACTATCTTTATTTCTGATGCTGTTTTGGTAATATGATTGCTGCTTGGAAAGCCAGGCGTTGTATTCATCTTCACTGACAATCCGCACTATTCTGCGCATGCTGTAATGACTCTTGCCGCAAAGTTCGGCACAGGCAAGCTCGTAATTGAAGTCTTCCCAGAGCAGCGGACTTGTAGGATCGTTAGGGTCTTTGTGCACATTATATTCAGGATACTTGCTTAGCTCCTCGCGGTATTCTTCTGTTGTCTTTGTTGGTGTAAAAACAAAATAGGTTGGTAGTCCTGGTACGGCATCCATTTTAACCCTGAAATGAGGAAGGAAAAAACTATGAAGTACA
The DNA here is from genome assembly GCA_040004485.1 of Saprospiraceae bacterium. Classification (GTDB taxonomy): domain Bacteria; phylum Bacteroidota; class Bacteroidia; order Chitinophagales; family Saprospiraceae; genus Opimibacter. Next base: position 1,597 of record JBDUAU010000467.1, on the reverse strand, counting down.
TCTCGTGCGATGATTCTAACCCGCACTTTTTTGTTAACCGGCAACCAGAGTTCATCAGGATGGAAATCATCAAAATTCTTTGGATCTGTCCAGTCTTGTCCAAGAGGATTATCCGCAGTTACTTTTTTGTAATCTCTTGCTCCCAATACACCATCTGCTCCGGGATATCTGAGATGCCATGCAAACTGATACCCCGTCGCTTCAATTTCCAAAACTGAATCATCCGGTTTGATATCGGCCATCACTGTATTCCAAGCAAGCAGTCCTTTGATCACGAGGTAAGTCATCACCACAGCAGGAATAGCGGACCAGACAATTTCAAGAGTATTATTATGTGACCAGTGTGTTGCTTTTGATCCTTTAACCTTTTTATATCTATAAGCCAGGTAAAAAAGTGCGATGTGGGTAACCACAAACACAATTCCCGTGAAGAAAAGAGTCACATTAAAAAGGCCGTCAAGTGTCCCTCCATGCGCTGATGCAGATTTGTGTGGGCCGTAGCCCAACAAGTAGTTCTTCATCCAGTATGTGTATACAACTACCAGAATTAAAAACCCGATCATGAAAAGCAATAATGCCCTCCCCTGATTGCGATTGCTTCTCAATTCTACTTCTTCTTCTCCGCGGATACGGGAATAAAGTTCAGTCAGTTTACTGATCTGAAGTATCACAATAACTAAAAGAGCAATACTTAATATGATAATCAAAGCGGTCATTTGCTATATGGCTTTTAGTATTTCATTCAATTCAATATCAGTTTTCATTCCGGTTATGTATGATGTGATGCACTTTCCATAAGGTAAGGGTCTCTTCGCGGTACCAAAGAAGCCTTCTCCAAACGTGAAAAAACAAAATAAAAGAACAGCCCCAGAAATCCGACGAAGGTTCCTACCTCCAGAAATCCTGGCATGTTAAATCCCGGTACATTATACACATCCGGATGTGCTGTCTGAAGTATCCCTGGTTTTAGCATCAAAAAGAAATTGACCCAATGTGTAAAAACAAGGAGACATGAAATAAACATCAGAGTTCCATATTTTCTCTTGGTATCGTTTCTCAGCAATACGATGAATGGAATGACAAAATTACATACGATATTGATGTAAAAAATAACCGGATAATGGTGCAGGCGGGTATTGAAATAAATAGTTTCCTCAGGAATATTTCCATACCAGATCAACATGAATTGGGAAAACCACATGTAGGTCCAGAATATGCTAAAAGCAAAAAGATATTTACCCAGGTCATGCAAATGTTCGATCGTCACTAAAGGAAAATAACCCCTGATCTTTAGTGTAATCAATATAATAATCGTAAGTGCTACCATGGACACCATTAAACTAACAGAAGTCCACCATGCATATAATGTGCTGTACCAATGTGCATCAACAGACATGATCCACAACCAGATCATCGCCGCACTTGAGAAGCCAATGAATGGTAAAGTAGGCGCGGCCCATATCCGCATTTTCCGGGCATGGGTAAAATTAGTATCGCCATGAGAATCTTCATCCACAGACAGTCCGCGCAGCTTAAGCGCAAAAAAAAAAAATCAAATAAAGGAGCGAGCAACTTGTCAAACTTTCGTTCGTTCGAA
>JBDUAU010000594.1:0-1649 GCA_040004485.1 Saprospiraceae bacterium | reverse complement strand
CAATGTCCTGGGTGTGATACGGACGACACAAGTGTTTTTTGATCTCCTGAATAATAAACCTGCTCCTGTAGTAAATCATCCACGCAGGATCATCAATATCAGTAGCGTTTCAGGTTTATTCGCCAGCCCTTTTATCGGGCCGTATGCAGCATCAAAATTTGCACTTGAGGCAATAAGCGATAGCTTGCGACGTGAATTGTATATGTACGATATTCAGATAGTCATTATTGAACCTGGCAATATCATCACACCCATCTGGGAAAAAGCAAAAGTATCCAATCCTTATTCAGGACCTGAATATGATTCCATCATTTCATTCAGAGAAAAGCTGATTGATGATAACATCAGTCGTGGCCTTCCTGTGGAGATAGTAGCAGACCGGGTTTTAAAATCTATTCGAAATAAAAAAGTCAGAACCCGTTATCTGATCAGAGCCAAAGCATGGAAATTCAGGCTTATCCAAATACTTCCGGTCCGGTGGGTAGATAAAATGATCAGGAATAAGTTGAAGAGCAAATCCGGAATCAGGCCGTTTTAGGAGTTGGTAAACCAAGACCAAGGTTGTGGTTGGTCGAAGAAGGACTAAAGCAAAAATGGGATTAAGAAAAAGCTTTTCTCTCCTTGATTTTGGCTTTCTTACCGACCAGGTTACGGAGGTAGAACAACTTGGCCCGGCGGACTTTACCTTTCTTCAGTACCTTGATTTCAACAATGTTTGGTGAACAGAAAGGAAAAATACGCTCTACGCCTACACCATTAGAAATCTTCCGGACAGTAAAGGTTTTGCCTGCACCTTCTCCTCTGATCTGAAGAACATCTCCTTTGAAATCCTGGATACGCTCTTTAGCCCCTTCAATGATCTTGTAGGATACGGTGATGCTGTCTCCGGCTTTAAATTCAGGGAAGGTTGGTTGAGTATTTAGTTGCTGATGAACTAGCTTAATAAGATCCATGGTTAATAATGCTTGTCTGACTTTCTTGAAAAAGAGCGACAAAGGTATATCTTTTTCTACTATTCTTCACATCAGCCTATTATTTTTCCATTATCTCACCAGCGTCACAAATTCACGCAGTTCATGTGGACGGTTTCGGGCATCCTGGTATCGGAGAACACACAGATAAACACCTACAGGCATTTCCTGACCTGTATTGCTTTTTCGGCCATTCCATCCTTCGTCAGGATCTGAGGTCTCAAACAGGCTTTCGCCCCATCGGCTCCATATGGTCAGCGAATAGGATTGAACACCATCACTCAATCCGGCAGGCCTGTAAACTTCATTTTTACCATCATAATTAGGTGTAAAGGCATTTGGTAAGAAAAACTGGACAACAGGTTCAATATCAATGGTTTTAATGAGTGTATCGGTACAGCCATTAGGATGAAAAACCACCTCCTTAATGCTTGTGAGCCCGGTATCAAGAAATGTGTAGGTGGGATTCCTCAGAAAAGATCTTCCCTCTCCTCCAAAGTCCCAATACCAACCACTTGCACCCGTTGACAAATCAGTAAATACAGCCGTAGGGTTAAGGCTATTAATCACCTCAGGTGTATAGGAAAAGTCGGCCACAGGTGATGGTTCCATTGTAATCAGGTTTGGAAATACATCACTTGTATAACATCCTATTGGAGACGTGATTTCAACTTTTAT
>JBDUAU010000268.1:0-5477 GCA_040004485.1 Saprospiraceae bacterium | reverse complement strand
CCAATGAATTACATATACTTTTCCAGGGCTTTCCCCGAAAGCGAATGCAAAGATAAAACTATTCTAAGATTTTTAGTGATTAACTTCCAATAATTTTCTATGAAGTCAGCGGATTTTCATCGTGGCTTTTCTCCTGAATCCTTTCTTTATATCGGTTAAGCTGTCTTTTCATGTTATCCACTGCTGCATCTGCCGATGCCTCAAAGGTTTTGCTTATTTCGGTTGCCATCAGCACATCTCCAGGCACGTTTAACTTCATCTCCACAATCTTATCCCTCACCTGGCCTGAATTCTCTAACTTCAAATAAACATGTGCGTCAATGATCCTGTCAAAAAACTGATCGAGTTTTGATGTCTTCCGCTGAATATAATCAAGCAGTTTCTGATCGGCATCAAAATGAATCGCTGTGGTGATAATCTTCATAATCTTCATTTGTTTTCGGTTTAAAATATGATTCACAAGACTCAACCCATCTAATCATTTGATCTTAGATGTAGGATGAGCCTGTCTGTATACTTCTTTTAACCTGCTGATTGAATTGTGTGTATAAACCTGTGTCGCAGCAAGGCTGGAGTGCCCAAGAATAGCTTTCACTGCGTTAAGTTCTGCCCCATGATCCATCAAATGTGTGGCCATTGAATGCCGCAAAGTATGAGGGCTTTTTTTCTCTGCTGTTGTCACTGTTCCTAACATGGCTACCACCCTATTATGAACGAATTTTGGGTAACAAGGTTTACCGTTGTCTGTCAGAATTACCCGGTCTTCATGCGTTGCTTCCCATGATTCAAGCTTAAGTTCTTTAAGTTTTTGCAGCAATTTCACTACATCTGTACTGATCGGGACTTGTCTGAATTTACGACCTTTCCCGGTGATCCTCAGCATATTCCGGTCTGGATCTACGTCAGTGCCTTTGAGATTGATCAGTTCACTTCTTCGTAACCCTGATCCATATAGTAGAGCGATCATAGCCTGATCTCTCAATTCGCTGAAATTTTTTTCTGCATGTACTTCAATGGAATTCCACAATCTCTTCAACACCGGTTCAGGAATTGATACGGGTAGACGATCAGGTTTTTTAGGTAACTGCACTTTAAGAATCGGATTGTGGGTCATGTGACCGGATCGCCTCATCCATTTGAAGAAATGGGCAAGAGAGGATAATTTGCGTCGCACAGATACAGATTGATTCTTCTTTTGCAAAAGGCTTACAACCCAACTGCGGATGTGATGATGATTGACACTGGTCATGTCCTCTATCCCATACTGGAAAGAAAGGAAATCCGAAAATTGCTTGTTATCTCTGATGTAACCTTCTAAAGTGTGGATAGAATATCTCCTCTCATACTGAAGGTAGTCTGTGAATCTGGTCAACAATGCTTCTCGCGTCAAACTAGGTAGTTGAAATGTTTTGATCTTTTCTATCCAGAAATATACCAACTTTTCAAATAAGAAGCAATAGCAGGAGGTACATTTACAGTACTGCAATAGTTAAACCATGAGAATTAATCTGAATTTCTTATCGTTATTTCTTAGTTTATTCTACATAAATTGGGCTTATTCTCAACACGCTCAATTTGAAACTGCTTTCTACTTCCAGGACGCAGTTGGGAATCGAGATACAGTAATAATCGGTGCAGACACTTCAGCTTATCATCAAGTTAATACACATTTAGGAGAAACATTAATAACGGAACCCTGGGATAGTACATTTGAAGTCCGAGTGGCAAAAGAAGATAATTATCAAAATGCTTTATGGTTTGGAGATACGCTGTATTTATACAACAAGAGAATCACATACCTTTTAGATGTGCCAGAATGCGGTTACTCAACATCTGTGATCTTTCTTATGTATACCAAACATTACCCGGTCACCGTAACGTGGGACACCTCAGTGTGGTCTTTTAGTAATTCACCGTGCCCGTTAGACGGTTCATTCTTTCTTCATACAAATGATATCCTAGAGCCCGGCTGGTGGCCATCATATACTTATGCTTGTTTAGGATCAATAAGTTCTTTTTCTTTCGATACAATAGATCCTGATCCATATACTGGGATCATCGACAGTGTAACTGGAGTCGGAAATGAATTTATATATGGATTACAATTGAGAAGGGCTGAACTTGAAAGCCCAATAAGCCCATGTTATTTAGAAGTTGCAACTAAGGAACCATTAATTCCTCGAAAAACATCGATTTATCCTAACCCTTCATCAGGCATAATTAATATTGATTTTAAAGCTGAATCATTTCTGAAAAAAGCTATGCTGAGCATTAGAAACTTGCAAGGCATTGAAATTTTGAGAATTGAAGACTTAGACCAGCATAAAAATCCTATTTCTCTACTAAATTTACCTAATGGCATATATCTTGTGAGTATTGTAGAGGCCAACAGTAACGCAATTACAACTCAGAGAATTGTTATAACAAATTAGTTATTCAGTTCGGAAAATCATGTCTCAAAGCGTTTAAAATAACTCAAATTCACAGCCTTTGCATTACATATCTATAGAAGGGTCCAATCTAATTATAAATTTTCCAAAATATCCATTTTACCTCACAAACATTGTTAATTCTTAAGTAGACTAACACAAAATTCATCTAAGTAGATTCTTATACATCCCTACCACATTCCTCAATCCATAATAAAGCGCATCACAAACCAATGCATGTCCAATCGACACCTCAAGCAATCCCGGAACCTGCTGTGCATAATATTTCAGATTGACAAGATTCAAATCATGACCAGCATTAACTCCAATACCCAGATTCTGTGCTGATACTCCTGCAATGATATGGTCAGCTATTGCAGTTTCAGGATTCATAATAAACTGACTTGCATATTGTCCGGTATAGAATTCAACTCTGTTCGTTCCGATCAATGCCGCACCTTCAACCATTGCTTCTGAAGCATCGATGAATATAGATACCCTTATTCCATTTTGCTGAAGCGCACTCACTACATCCATGAGAAACGATTTTTCCTTCACTGTATCCCAACCTCTGTCTGAAGTTAATGCCAGAGGACTGTCGGGAACCAGTGTGCACTGATGCGGTTTATGCTGAAGGACTTCATACATGAACCGGTCAGTGGGATTGCCTTCAACATTTAATTCAGTGTTGACTACCTCTTTCAAAGCAGGAATGTCTGCGTATCTGATATGGCGTTCATCAGGTCTGGGATGTATGGTTATTCCATCTGCACCGAATGCCTCAATGTCCCTGGCGACCTGGATCAGATCAGGCATATTACCTCCCCTGCTGTTCCTGATCAGGGCTATTTTGTTGATATTGACACTTAATCTTACTGACATCTTTTTTCATTTATCATGGCCCGGAATACACTGCAATAGACGGAATGCCTATTTTGCACAAAAGTATAACATGAGGGGCTATGATTATTTCCTGAGACTGGTCGTTTTGATCGGTTTGGCCTTATTCGGAATGTTGGTGACCACACTTGTTTCAGGATTGATCCTCATGGCTTCAGGGCTGTCCATGGCTGAAATCATGAAGCTGAGTGAAATGGGGATGCAGGATTTGTCTGCAGGTCTGATCAGAGCTTTATTAGCCACCCAGCATTTATTCGTCTTTATTTTACCCGGACTGGCTTTTGGTTTTATCTTTTATAGATCAAAGATTTTTCAGGGTTTTCAACTTTCGAAAAATCCGGGTTTGCTCCTGGCGATTTCAGGTATTCTTTTTCTGATTGCATCCTATCCGTTAGTCAACCTGAGTTTCATGCTCAATGAAGCTACGCCACTTCCTGCATGGGCCGGAGATTTTGAAAATCAGGCAGAGGATACACTCAAAAAAGTACTCGAGATGAATTCTCCGCTCATTTTTATCTTCAATCTGCTACTGATTGCTTTTTTACCGGGCATTGGCGAGGAGCTGATTTTCAGAGGAATAATTCAAAAACAAATGAGTGGAATTTTGAAAAATCCTATTGCAGGTATTTGGATTTCCGCTATTATTTTTAGTGCTATTCATTTGCAGTTCGAAGGGTTTTTTCCCCGCGTTGTACTGGGAGCTACTTTAGGTTATCTCTATTATTGGACAGGCAATCTTTGGGTGCCGATGATTGCTCACGCCTTCAATAATGGTATACAGATCATCTTAATTTATTTCACCGGCATGGATCTTTCTGAATTCGATGAGAAAGGAACTGATCAATTGCAATGGTGGATGATCGCTCTGAGTGTAGGAGCAATGTATCTTATCTATAACACCATAACGAAAAAACGCATGGCCATTGAATAATAAAGAACTTTTGACGCGAAGCTTGACGGGTGTTTTCATAGTCGGCATTACACTGGCTGCTGTCATTTATTCTCCATACACCTTTGTGATCTGGCTTTCACTCATTGCGTTTTTTGGGATCCTTGAATTTTTAAATCTTGAACCTATCAGTATCCGGTCTATTGAGGCATATGCCTTCACCACTATAGTAGCGGCCATGATTGTCATTACAGGCTACACACTGATCAGGTTTCAGACCCCATTTATTATTCCCATTTTCATTCCGGTGATCATACCTGTTATTCTTTTAGTACAACTTCTTTCCTCACCATATCCTGCAGAACTTGTACAACGAAGTAAATCTTTTTTTACAGCTGTACTCTATATCGGAATTCCGATGCTCACCGGATGCATATTTATCATCGGTGAGTATTCTTTCCATTATGTTCTTGTGCCGATTATCCTGATATGGACAAATGATGTCATGGCTTATCTAATTGGGTCAAGATGGGGAACAAAAAAAATCATGCCTTTCATTTCTCCCGGCAAGAGTGTACAGGGCACGATCGGAGGAGGCCTGTTCACCATTCTGGTCAGCATAGGATTGCACCAGTTATGGCCTGAATTACCTCAGGGATATTTGTGGACACTTGGACTTGCAACACCAATTTTTGCTTTGGCAGGTGATCTGTGGGAATCAGCACTCAAACGTAATGCAGGTGTAAAAGACAGCGGGACTATACTACCTGGGCATGGCGGTATACTGGATCGATATGATTCCCTTCTTTTTGTCATGCCCATTGCTGCACTGGCTTATTTTATCTTTGTCTTATGATATATAGATTACATAAAGAGGGAATTCCTTACCTCATCAGCTCAACATTTTTTTTCCTGGCAAGCCTGATTTTCGTCTGGCTTTCTCCGTCGGTGATCACAATACTGGTTTTTGGACTGAGTTGTTTTTTTCTCACACTGTTCCTAATATTCTTCAGAAATCCACCCAGAATCAATACGAACAATGATATTAATGTTGTCCTGTCACCAGCTGACGGAAAAGTAGTAGTCATTGAAAAAACAATGGAAAATGAATTCCTGAAATCCGAACGGATTCAGGTCTCGGTATTTATGTCTCCACTCAATGTCCATATCAACCGGAGCCCGATAGAAGGTGAGATGATTTATCAACAATATCATCCGGGTCAGTACCTCGTAGCATGGCATCCGAAGTCTTCCGAATT
>JBDUAU010000514.1:0-5488 GCA_040004485.1 Saprospiraceae bacterium | reverse complement strand
GGGCTGTAGAACTATATGCTAAAATGGGAATGGCCTTGTGTGATGTAGGAATAGCCGTCTGGGGTACAAAGTATACCTACAATGTTCGTCGTCCGATCGAATATATTCGTGATGTGATGAATGATCCTGCATGGAGCACCATACTCAACAATCCTCTTTCAGGCCAACGAAGTGTAACACCACCATTCCCTGCATATCCTTCCGGACACTCCGGTTTTGCAGGTGCAGGAAGCGGTATAATGGCAGAAATATTCGGAAATATTCATCCCTATACGGACAACTGTCATCAGGACCGGACTGAATTTAATGGGACACCGAGATCATATAACACGATACTGGAAGCAGGAGTCGAAAATGCGTACAGCCGGTTACAACTTGGTGTTCATTACCGAATGGATTGCGACGAAGGTTTACGACTCGGTTACCTCGCCGCTACCAGAGTTAATGAATTGCCATGGTATAAATAACCCATGAAGATGATTTACCCTGTTACCTATCATTAATAATTTGAGTTGAGGAGGAATGTCTTTCATCATTCCTCCTTTTTTGAGCCATTTCTTTTAAGCAAACCAACCTGAATTAAGTTCAAATACGCTATGAGTATTTGAACTTAAACAGGATGCCTATTGCACAACGTATTAAATGTTCTGAATACTTGCATGTTGCAATCTGTTTCAACCGGTTTCCTCATTTTCTTAAAAAATAAAATCAAATGAATTCTTCTACCAACAAAAACATGAACGGCAAAAACAGTAATGGCAGTAATGGAAGTAATGGTTCTGCACCAAAGAACATCTCCTATATCATGAACACCAAAAACTGGTGGGGACCACTGACATTCATCTTCGTCATTAGTGTGCTGGGTGTGGGAATGATCGCATTTCAGACGTATAACGATGCTCCACCAACGGCCAGATTTATGTCCAACAAAGGTGACGTCTTGGTCACAAAGGAATCCATTGAAAAAGGACAGATCATATTTCACAAATACGCGCTTATGGAATATGGAAGTTTTTTCGGCGATGGTGCACAGCGCGGGCCTGATTTTACAGCTGAGGCATTGCATCATGTATGTCTTTACATGAATGACTTCTATATTCAGGAATTTAAAGATGACAAAGGCAAGGATCCGGATCCAATGGAAACCAAAATCATAGGCGAACAGGTAAAGGAGGACCTGAAAATAAATCGCTATGATAAAAAATCAAACACGGTCATGTTGTCAGATGCGGAAGCTTATGCTGTAGGTAACCTGAATAAATATTATACAGATCTCTTTATTGACAAAAATACTGAGTCCACCTTTCCACCGGTAGACTACATCAAAGACAGGCAGGAAGTATCTGATTTAAGTTCATTTTTCTTTTGGGGAGCATGGGTCTGTGTGACTGAGCGTCCAGGAAGTAATTTCAGTTATACGCATAACTGGCCATTCGATCCAGGCTCTGGCAATACACCTACTTCTCCTGTAATCCTATGGAGCGTCCTTGGCTTATTGGGATTTGTACTTGCTTGTGGTATTGTACTTTATTTCATAGGGCAGTACAATCAACTTTCGAACAAATTTTTCAAACCTCCCGTGAGGGATTTATTTACCATTGAAAAAGTCAGAAATTATTCGCCTTCAAAAACACAGCGGGCTACATTCAAATTCTTTTTTGTCGCGATTCTTTTATTTTTCCTCCAGGTGACCAGCGGGCTTGTGACGATAAATGATTTCGTTAATTTTTTACACTACGTGGGTATTAATATTGCCGGCGTTGTTCCTGTAACTATATCACGCAGTTGGCATTTAATGTTGGCGCTATATTGGATTTCAACTTGCTGGATTGCTTCTTCGATATTCATACTTCCCATTATGGCCAAAAAGGAAATACCAGGCCAATTGAGATTAATTAATACCCTTTTTGTTTTATTATTCATCCTTGTCGGTGGCTCTCTGTTCGGAATGGTCATGGGCCCTTTAGGATTGATGGGGAAATGGTCAAATTTTCTGGGGCATCAGGGTTGGGAGTTTGTAGATTTTGGAAAAGCATACCAGTTTTTACTGATGGGTATTTTTATTTTGTGGGGTATTGTGGTCTATAGAGGGATCAAACCTGCTTTCGTCAAACATGAACCATGGAATCTTCCAAACTGGATCATGTACTCTGTCATTGGTATCCCGTTATTATTTCTTTCAGGATTTGTGGCCAGGCCGGAGACTAACTTTGTCATTGCAGATTTCTGGAGATGGATGGTGATTCACATGTGGGTCGAAGCATTCTTTGAAGTATTTATTACAGTCATCGTTAGTTATCTCATGGTACTTATGGGACTGGTGAGCAGACAGGCTGCTATCCGCGTGGTTTATTTTGCGACTATACTATTTTTAGGAACCGGACTCTTAGGGATTTCGCATAATTTTTATTGGAATGCAAAACCCGTAGCCACTATGGCTTTAGGCAGTATCTTCTCAACGTTACAATTTGTTCCTCTTATTCTGCTCACAGTTGAAGCATGGCGTTTTAAGAATATGCCCAAAATAGCTTTGGGTGATGTAGAATATAAAAATATTGGCGAGTTTGGTTTCCCGGAAGTATTTCTGTTTTTAATAGCTGTAAACTTCTGGAATTTCTTTGGCGCCGGAGTACTGGGTATCATCGTCAATCTTCCGATCATGAATTATTTTGAACATGGTACCTATCTCACTATCAATCATGCGCATGCGGCACTGATGGGTGTGTATGGAAATATTTCATTAGCTGCCTTTCTTTTCGCCACAAGGTTATTGATCAAACCCGGCAGATGGAACAAACAAATCATCAAAGTCTCATTCTGGTCAATCAATGCAGGACTTATGCTTATGGTCGTGTTGGACCTGTTCCCAGCAGGAGCCATTCAATTTAAATCTGTAGTGGATCATGGTCTTTGGTATGCACGTTCTGCTGAATTTATCGAAGCTGGGATATTCAGATCATTTACCTGGTTAAGAGGTATAGGTGCGAGTGTTTTTTATTTTGGTGGTGTGTTGCCGTTGACCTGGTTTGTCATCTCCAGGATAAGGTCGGTCAAGCCATGGATACCTGAAGACACCACTGTAATGGATGCAGAACCTGAAATGGAACCAATGGCAGAAGAAGTAATATGAATAAATAAGTTTTGGCGAGTGAGGATGTGAAGGGCGTGACAATTTACCTGTTACGCCCTTCAATATTTTAAATCGCTTCAATCTGTTCCGCCAATTCCATCCATTTTATTTCTAATTCACCTAACTGACTCACTGTTTCTTTCAACTCACGATCCCAACGTTGAAGATCAGAAAGTGCAGGATCGGGACTAAGAAAGTTTTCTTCGAGTTTTCTTTTTGTTTTCTCGAGTTGCTCTATGCTTTTTTCTGTACGACGTAGGGCTTTTCTGACTTCCTGTCTGTCCGCTGCAGTTTGGGTTTCATGCAGATTATCTTTTTCATCCGGAATCACGTCCGATGCATTCACCTGATTTTCTTTAAAAACAGAATATGCTGTATATCCGCCAGGAAAATCTTTAATATATCCATCACCTTCTAACACGAAAAGATGGTCAGCCAGCTTATCCAGCATATACCGATCGTGTGAAGCAAGTATCACAACACCCGGAAATTCCATGAGAAAATCTTCCAGTACATTTAATGTGAGAATGTCAAGATCATTAGTTGGTTCATCGAGGATCAGCATATTCGGATTGGACATCAGGATCGTCAGCAGGTAAAGTCTTCTCCGCTCTCCTCCACTGATCTGTGAATAATAAACCTGTTGCTGTGGCCTGGGAAATAAAAACCGTTCAAGCAATTGCTCGGCTGTAATTTTTCCACCGCCCTTCAACGGAATGTAATCGGCGATGTCACGTACGATATCAATCAGACGCTTATCCACTTCAACTTTCAATCCATCCTGATTCATGCGACCGATCTTCAATGTATCACCATGTACAATTTTACCGGCTGTAGGCTTTAATTCACCTGTGAGCAATGAAATAAATGTACTCTTCCCTGCTCCATTAGGTCCGATTATTCCTACACGATCACGATTTGGAAATTTGTAATCAAACTTTTTAATCAGCCAGTAGTCAGGCGTATAATAAAATCCAAGACTGTGGCATTCGAGAATTTTAGATCCTAATCGTTGCATATCAATTTCCATATGCACGGAATCCTGATAAATCACTCTTGCTGCAGATGCTTTTACATTTTCAAAATTATCAATCCTTGCTTTGTTTTTTGTTGTTCTTGCTTTGGGCATGCGACGAATCCACTCAAGTTCTTTTTTCATCAATTGCTTCGCCTTCTCTTGTGAGGATTGCATTGATTCCATCAGTGCTGCCTTCTTTTCGAGGTAATCAGAATAATTCCCCTGGAAACTTCTTAACTGGCCACGGTCAAGTTCAAGGATTTGATTGCATACCCTGTCCAAGAAATAACGATCGTGTGTAACGACCAGGAATGTCTTGTCAGATTGTGACAGATAATTTTCGAGCCATTCCACCATCATCATGTCAAGATGATTAGTGGGCTCATCGAGTACGACTACATCATGCTTTGCCAGAATAACCATGGCAAGAGCAAGACGTTTTTTTTGTCCCCCGGAAAGTTGACTGATGGGTTTGTCAGGATCTTCAAAATGGAGTTGATGTAACAGCTGCAGGATTGTGGACTCAACATCCCAGGCGTTGTGGTCATCCATGTGGACTGCGGAATGCTGGAGAGCTTCTTCGTCGGCAGATAAAGCAGCGTTGTGGTGATTGGCCCAGGCTTTTATTTCAGGCAAGTCAATGGTAAGGATGGCATCACGTATAGTCAGTCCGGCAGCGAACTCTGGTTCCTGATCCAGGTATCCTACTCTGATATTTGGGGATACGAGCACTTTGGCATGTTCGCCTTCAGGGGAGATGATACCGCTCAGGATACGCATCAGTGTTGTCTTACCGGAGCCATTTTGAGCGATGAGGGCGATCTTATCACCGCGATTGATCCGAAGATCAATGTGATCCAATAAGATCTTTTCCCCATAGGACTTAGAAACGGATTCGAGAGTGATGTAATTCATTACTAAAAAAATGGACTTATGAAGTCCCCTTCAGGGGATTTAGGGGCAAACGGATTCGTGGTTGATGTAATTCATTGGGGGGCAAAGATAGAAGAAGGAGGCGGAAATGGTAAAAGCGGAAGAGGAAGAAGAGGCGGAAGAGGCGGAAGAGGCGGAAGAGGTGGAAGAGGTAGAAGAGGTAGAAGAGGCGGAAGAGGTGGAAGAGGTAGAAGAGGTAGAAGAGGCAGAAGAGGTAGAAGAGGCAGAAGAGGTGGAAGAGGCAGAAGAGGTGGAAGAGGCAGAAGAGGTGGAAGAGGCAGAAGAGGTAGAAGAGGCGAAAGAGGTAGAAGAGGTGGAAGAGGCAGAAGAGGTAGAAGAGGCAGAAAAGGCAGAAGAGGTAGAAAAGGCGGAAGAGGTAGAAAAGGCGGAAGAGGTAGAAAAGGCGG
>JBDUAU010000410.1:0-5493 GCA_040004485.1 Saprospiraceae bacterium | reverse complement strand
CATCATTGTATAGATACAACATTAACAAATTATAATCCAAACCTTCTTCCATTTCTATACTTATTCGACAAGATTCCATTTCGCACTTTTAAATAATGCCCTATGAAAAAGAAGCTCCCTTTTCGAAAAACACCTTTGAATCAAATTTTATTTTCAAATAATAAGCGAAGGAGCCAATTCAGATTATTGTCTCTGAGTTTATCTGACATAGCGCCATGTTCAAACACAAAAACTCAATCATATTTCAGGCTTTTAGTATTGTTAATGACAATGGTGTTTTGGTCAAATACGATCATATGTCAACTGTGTCCTGTGACACCATGTAATACCTCACATCAGACATTCATTGATATCTCTACTGTGCCTTCTTGTGTAGACGGAAGTCTTAGTCTTGATGGTGATGTTCAATCCAATCAGAATGATTGCCGGGATGCAGGCTTAAATTGTCATGAATTCATTGTTTATCGTCCTCCATTTTCACTTACTCAACAATTCAATTTGCATGTCGGCCAGGGAAGTGGATGTACCGGTGAATTGGATGCATCCTTTGCCTATATTAACGGCGTATGTTATCAATTGTCAAATGGTGGTTCACAGACACTCATAACGTTTACCTTTCCATTTAATGTAGATACGATTCATCTCTTCTTTTGTATTAATTCCGGAGCGCATGTTTCTGTTTGCAATTTGTGTTCTGTACCCCCTCCTTGTACTCAACTTCCAGAGTGTAATCTGGCAAATATAAATTTTCAGGGCTGTCAGTCCAACGTACCCCCAGCTTTAACCAATCCATCTAATGTATTTACGAATATCTCCACCTGTCCAGGAATCTCACTCGTACTATCCCATACAGACGTTGGGGATGTTAGCTTTTGTAACAGCCCTGCCGGCGTAAATTTTATACGGACATATACATTATATTTTATTGACTCGAATGCTGATACGATCGAATATAGACAATGTGTGCAAAGTATCAAGGTTACGCCTTCATTGCCTTTGGCCATATGTAAGAATGACAGTGTTCAATTAAATAGTATGGGTGTTGCAACAATATCACCTGCATTGATAAATAATGGCTCAACATTGGGATGCAATGGTTTGCTGTCCGCTACACCCACAAATTTTACGTGTGCCAACCTGGGAGCAAACATCGTGACACTGAAAGTCACTGACGACTGCGGTAATACATCAACATGCACTTCTACAGTTACTGTGACGACAACAAATCCTGGTGCAGATGCTGGTCCGGCAAATGCAGATGTATGTAATGATGTAACGTATACAGCAGCAGCAACTGCGACAAATGGGACAGTATTATGGACTACTTCGGGAAGTGGAAGTTTTAACGGAACACAGATAAATGAGGATGCTGTATACACACCAAGTGGTGCAGATATCACGGCTGGAATAGTTGTATTGACGATGACAGTGACCGGAATTTGTACATCTGTATCGGATATGATTACGCTTCACTTTATCCAATGTGCATGCCTCATCGTCCTGACCTGTGACAATTCGGTCTTGCGAAGTGGTACGATAAATGGATGCAGCGCCGCAAACGCACCAGCGCCTATCAATCCCCCAAATAAGGTATTTGATACACTCAGCATTGCCGGTTTGAATTGTAATATTCTTTACCAGGAAATAACTTCCACATCCGGGTCGCTATGTAATGGCCTTACTGTAACTTATACCTATTATGGTTGGCATGATGTCATCGCTAATGGAATCAGGGATATCGGAGAACAACAATATTCGTGTTCGGAGAATTTTTCAATAGTTGATCAATCGACTCCAACGATTACATCATGCGCTGTATCACGAATTATAGACGGATGTAATACCGGGGCTATCACAAGTCCACCGTTTTCGGTGACATCATTTGCATCATCTCTGAGTATATTTGAAAGCACACCAAATAATGGAAACATATCTGATAATTGCGGAGTTGCTTCAGTGGCATATATGGATGTAGCAACAGGCTCATGTCCGATTGTGGTGACGCGGCGATGGACCGTGAGCGATGCATGTGGAAATTCATCGACATGCAATCAGGCGATCACTGTGAGAGACATTACACCACCAGAAGTGACAAGCGGGTCATTAGCAATATGTTACCCAACAGTGGCATCAGCAGAAGCCGCTGCTTTAGCTGCAACAAGTGCAACAGACAATTGTAGTCTGGTCATAGAGACAGCAAGCACGTCAGGTACTTGTAATGCAATCGTAACTGTTTCAGAGAAGGATGAATGCAACAATGTAAATACTGTAGCCTATACTACAATTATAGATAATGCCACACCATTGATTACTGTTTGCCCTGTCATGCGAACTATTGAAGGATGCAATACAGGAGTCATTACAAATCCACCGTTTTCCATGGTTACAGTTGCATCAAGTGAAGCAGTATTTGAAAGTGCACCAAATAATGGAAATACGTCTGATGATTGTGGAATATCAACTGTGACCTGTATTGATAATGCAACGGGTTCATGTCCGATACTGGTCACTCGTACATGGACAATAAGTGATGCATGTGGAAATACATCAACGTGTAATCAGACAATAGTAGTGAATGATACGACTTCGCCATTCATTACATTTTGTCCCGGTAGTTCAACCATCAATTGTGGTGTAGTGCCAGTCTTTGGCACGCCCACTGCTACGGATGCATGTGATCCCTTAGTATCGATTATACCTGCAGATGTTACAATTCAGAGTTCTTGTCCGGGACAATATTCCATAGTCAGAACATGGACTGCAGTGGATGACTGTAATAATTCAGCTACATGTAGCGCGATGATTACTGTTCAGGATAACACTCCCCCCCAGATCCATTGTCCTTCAGATCTTGTGCTGACATGTGATGCAGGCCAAAATTATGTCTCACTCATCAATGCATGGATAGCTACAGCTACTGCCACAGATGCTTGTGACGCGAATGTCACCATCTTCTCCAATTATAATGGAGGGAGTATTCCTGACTTCTCCTGCCAGGGAGGTCTGATCATCACATTTACAGCGACGGATGATTGCGGAAATACATCAACTTGCAATGCTACTATAACTAAACCATGTTTTGCAATTGAATCATGGGTATATCTCGAAGGTGCGGCAGCCAGTCCAACGGGAGGAGCCACATATACCTTACCGATGAGAACAACGCTGAATGACCTTAGAGTACTTCCCGGACAATTACTCGTGGATCCTTTTTCCGGTAACAAGTATTCTCCCCCAGGACAACCCTATACTCTAGCTCCATGGAATTATTTAGGTACAGAAGGAAGCTTATTTGATTCAGGTGGAAACCCATTGAATGCCAGTGCAGGATATCCTGCGACAGTTGTTGATTGGGTGCTGGTAAGTTTGCGATTGGATTCAGCAGGAACAGCAGGTCCGATATGTCAGGCCGCAGCCTTGCTTCATAAAGATGGGACGATACAATTTGTCAAACCATTAAATTGTTGTGGTGTCAGTGAGAATACAAATTATTACGTAGTGGTAGAACATCGGAATCACCTGATCGTAATGTCCAATGGAAAGGTTTCATTTATCAATCATAAGCTTTCCTATGATTTTCGTTTTCAACAGAGTTGGGAAAATCCTTTTTTTGCAGGGCTTAATCTTTTTGCCCGAGAGAAGGAAATACTAACAGGTAAATTCGCCATGTTCGCAGCAAATGGGAATCAAACACCATCGTTAAATGCAGATACAGATATTAATTTTGATGACCGCTCTTTTTGGGAATTCCAAAACGGGACAGTTGGTTTCTACAGGATAGGGGATTACAACCTCAACGCAGATACTAATTTTAATGATCGTGTAGTCTGGGAGAGAAACAATGGTAAGTTTACAAGTGTGCCGAGGAATTAAATTAATCGTGGAATCTTTATTAAATCAAGGATGATTTTGAATTGATTACAACTCCGGAATTTCGCTCGTAACGATCTTGTTGTTGAAATTCTTTTCTTAATTGGCTCGGACTTTAACGAAATATTTTTCAAATATTTTTAAAAATTATATGTAGTCTGCTGATTTTTAAATCAATACATATTTATACAAGTTGCCCCAATTGTGTTTTTTTGGATTTATTCTGGTACTTTTGCATCAGGAAAACGATAAGCCCACACTTATTGTATTGCATAAAACCCGTATTGAATAATGGAATTATTTAGCCTCACCCCATGTAGGTTAAAATTTTCCCACTGGAGACGTATTAAGTTAATCTCTCTATTGGGAACCTGTTTACCTGAAAGATTTCAGTCTCCGCTGATCTATTATATCTATTGGCAACAATATTTTCCTAAGCCTTCCTCATTATTTTTTACCTCATTACATTCAAGCTGCATTTCACGGGCATTAAAAACTAGTTCGAAAATTTCAAAACGAACAGTGCTATGCCCATACATTTTTCCGTACCGGTCGTAACGCCCACTGCATCAGTATCGACGTCAATACTGTTTCAAAATTCTTTTACTTTTTAATCAAACCCCATGCAAAAAGAAATCAATTTGACCCCCGTAAAATCAGGCTTTTATATAGCTATGATTGCAGCCGTTATACTATTCAATAGTATTTCTGCATTTTCACAATGCCCGACCCCGGTGACGGCCTGCCTGGCAGCCCATCAGACTACGATTGATCTGTCTACAATTCCTGAATGCGGAACTGCAACAGTTGATTTTGTGGGGGATATTGAAGGGACTCAAACAGACTGTAATGCCACAGCGAATAGCAATTGGCATTGTCATCAATTTATCATCACCCGCCCTGCTAACTCAACCACTCAGCAATTTGTTCTCAAAGTTGGCCAGGGATCAGGATGCAATGGAGAATTGGATGCTACGTATGCACTTATCAATGGTGTATGTGCTCAATTATCAAATGGTGGTTCTCAGACGAATATTACGTTTACATTCCCCTTTGGCGTGAATTCCATTACACTGGATTTGTGCCTCAATTCAAGTGCATTTGTGAAGATTTGTAATATGTGTGCAGCGCCCCCACCATGTACTACATTGCCTGTATGCAATCTTGCTGATATTAACATCACAGGTTGCCAGTCGAGCGTACCTGCTGCTTTTACAAGCCCTTCGAGCGTATTTTTAAATACGGGCACATGCGGTGCCACACTTGTACTAAAACATACGGATGTAGGAGATGTGACTTTTTGCGGATCAGGTGGAGCCGGTGTCAATTTTGTCCGGACATATAGTTTATATTTTATCGCATCGAATGGGGATACCGTTCTATATCGTCAGTGTCCGCAGAACATACACGTCACCCCTTCACCACCTGTGATTACGCCGGGAACTATAGCGGCGTGTTATCCAAGTTTAGCTGCAGCACAGGCTGCAGCCCTTGCCGCAGCAACAGCAACCGATTGTGGAGGAACAATCACTGAGACAGCAAGTGCAACTGGGGGGACATGTAATGCAGTTGTCACGGTTACTGAATCAAGTTCATGTGGTTCCACGGCGATGGTTACTTATA
>JBDUAU010000075.1:0-5499 GCA_040004485.1 Saprospiraceae bacterium | reverse complement strand
AACCTTTGGAATGACAGTTTTCGGTTTCGACTGCTCGATTGTTTTCTTGTTCTTCGCCGATTTTTCTACAACAGTTTTGACAACTTTATATTCTTTTCTATTCTCGACCGTTGCGGCTTTTTCGATTTCAGCATTTGTACTGCCAACAGGCAAATTAATCTCACCTCTTTTTTTACCGTTGACACAGACTGGATATGTGATTGATGTAGTCACAAGCCATTTTTCATCATATTCCGGAAACGGAGCAAGATGAACGGAAGTATGATGTCCAAGCAGAGACCACAATTCTTCTGTAAGAAAAGGAGCAAAAGGAGCCATTGTCCTTACTAACGGATCTAAAATCTCGGCCGAATGTTCATCAAGCTTCCGTAATTCATTTACACAGATCATAAATTGACTGATCGATGTATTAAATGAAAACCGTTCGACGTCCTCATTTATCTTTTTGATAGTAGCATGTATAGCTTTCTGTGCATCTTCAGAAGGACTATTGGTGTTGACAATTAATTCGTCCTTGTCATTGAAGAACAAGCTCCATAATTTTTTCAAAAATTTGCTTACCCCTTCGATACCCATGGTGTCCCAGGGCTTTGATTGTTCTATCGGGCCAAGAAACATTTCATACATCCGGAAACAATCTGCGCCATATCGAGCAATGACATCATCAGGATTGACCACATTGTGATATCTCTTCGACATCTTACCGATCTCAGACAGCGTGCGTAATTCGACATTTTGTAAATAAGCAAATTGTTGAATTCCGTTTTTCGTTTCGAAAAATGCATTGCTATATTCAGGTCTCCATTTTATAAATGAAGCTATTCCTTTCTCATCAAGATATGAATCAGGATGACCATAATCCGTAACGAAATCTATATGAACAGGAATAGATGATAATTGCTCTCTCAGAATTTTTCGCTCTGTTACAAGATCTGCACTGATGAAATGTGCCTTTCCATCCTTTTTCTCTTTGAAAATAAACAGACTCTCTACTATACCCTGGATCATTCCCTGGTTAACCAATTTTTTAAAAGGCTCTTGCGTAGGGACCTTGCCAAGATCATAAAGAAATTTGTGCCAAAAACGTGAATACATCAGGTGCCCTACCGCATGCTCTACACCACCTATATACAAATCCACATCCTGCCAGTATTCAATACTTTCCTTTGAGGCAAATGTCTTATCATTCGATGGATCCATATAACGCAGAAAATACCATGATGATCCTGCGTAGCCTGGCATTGTATCCGTCTCACGTTTCATCCCCGGATAAGGTTGTGTCCATTCAGTCAATCTGGCTAATGGAGAACGACCGTCAGGTGATGGTTTGAAATCATCAAGATCCGGCAGCTCAAGCGGAAGCGTATTTTCATCCATGGCATGTACGATACCGGCTTCATCATAATAAATCGGAAAAGGTTCACCCCAATACCTCTGTCTGCTGAAATTAGCATCTCTGAGTTTGTATTCAATATTACGAACACCTAAATTATTTTTTTCGAGATAATCAAGCATACTGGCAATAGCTGCCTCAACATTAAGGCCATCGAGAAAAGAAGAATTCATCATCATACCTTCACGATCACCTATATCTGCACCCTGAACCTGAGAACGGTCAATAACTTCAATCACCGGGAGTTGATTATAAAGTGCGAATGCCTTATCTCTGGCATCATCACCCGGAACAGCCATGATCGCACCTGTACCATAATCTTTGAGCACATAATCAGCTATCCATATCTGTATCTCATCTCCGGTGATCGGATGTAATGCATATGATCCCAACCACATTCCATCAGGAATTTTTTGACTGGTCGTTCGTTGGTCAGCAGATTTACTTTTTACTCTTTCTTTAAAAGATTTTACATTATCAAACAAATTGGCAGCCGTCAGCGAGGGTACAAGATCATGATCAGGTGCGAGCACAATAAATGCAGAGCCAAATATCGTATCAGGCCGGGTAGTAAAAACTTTAATAGATACATCTTTTTGATCCGCAATCTGGAAATGAATAAATGCACCTTCAGATCGTCCGATCCAATTACGCTGAACGGTCTTCATGCTTTCACTCCATTGAAGTGATTCCATTCCTTTCAGTAACCGTTCTGCATATGCTGTAATACGGAGTGACCATTGCAACATTTCCTTCTGCACTACAGGATATCCTCCACGTTCACTTAATCCATCTTTCACTTCATCATTTGCAAGCACAGTACCTAATGCTTCGCACCAATTGACATAACCAGTCTTTCGATAGGCAAGCCGATAATTCATCAACATCAGGCTTTGTTCTGCAGGAGTCATCGCTGACCATTGATCGCTTGTGAAAGGATCATGTGAGGAACTTGCAGCATTTATACCTTCACTTCCTTTACTTTTAAAAATTTCGATGAGACGGGAGATTGGGTAAGCCTTATCATCAGTCTTGTCATAATAATGTTGAAAAATCTGTAGGAATATCCATTGTGTCCATCTGTAGTAATGAGGATCATCTGTTCGAACCTGCCGGCTCCAATCAAAGGACAGTCCTATATTATCGAGCTGTGATCGATAGCGGATGATATTATCAGATGTGCTTTTTGAAGGATGCACACCTGTATCAAGTGCATATTGTTCAGCCGGAAGCCCAAAAGCATCATATCCCATCGGATGCAGGACATTGAAGCCCTTCATCCGCTTATATCTTGTATAAATATCACTTCCCACATAACCTAATGGATGACCGACATGCAATCCTGCACCGGAAGGGTAGGGAAACATATCCAAAACATAATATTTTGGCCGCGTGGTGTCTTCATTTACTTTATAAAGATGAGTCTCCGCCCAAATCTTTTTCCACTTTGATTCAATATGTTCAAAATCCAGTTTCATGGTGCAAAAATAGGATGTTATTTCAATGTATAGAATGTAGTTTGTAGTCTCAGACTACAAACTACATTCTATACTGATTTTAGTTTTATACTTCCAGAAAATCAGCGGATGTCATGGCGAATTGAGAAAATGTCCTTATTAACTTTTTATCATAAGTAATCAATGGACATCCCAGCAAAATAGCAAGACCTGCATATTCACAATCGTATGCACTGCGGTTTGTTTGGTTTCCCATTGTCAGAACAAGATTCGATGGAACTTCCTGAACATGATATTTAAATTGATTTTCAATTTTAGTCATCAATTGTATGGCAACCTCTATTCCGATTATTTGTTTTCGAACATGAAGCAATAAAACACTTTGCAATTCACTTTTATACAAAGAAGGAACCCACCAATCAGGATCTTTTATTAATAATTCCCTTGACTTAAAAGATTCATGTCCTGGTATCCAGAGGTATGAAATGATATTTGCATCTACGACAATCATTTCCTTCCTTCCCTGATTGCATTTTCTATACTTTTCCCGGATAGTGTATCTCTAAAATGCTTCTTAAACTTATCGATCTCTTTAAGAATGTGCTTAGGATCCGGGGACCTTGTATCTGCATATCTATTGAGCAACTCAATAATTTCCTTGTTAAGACTTCTATTGTTTTCAGTAGCCTTTCGTTTGATGAGTTTGAGGGTATCTTCATTGATTCCCTTAATCGTTACATTTGGCATTGGATAGTGAATTTGAAATATATACAAAGATACAGGAAATATGGTTCCAAAATGGTGCCATTTTAATCCAAATTGAATTCAACAAAATCCATTGAAAGAATCCAAATTTTGTAGATTCATAAATAAATTAAAAACTTCTAATCCTATTTCGGAGTATGAGCAGACTTATAGGAATTATCGTCATTATCCTGGCCGCTATAGTGGGCTATATGTATTTCTTTGGTAAGGAAGATGATAAAGTGAAAGCCCACACGATTGTCAATGAAACAAAAGAACTGGGCAAATCCGTTGGCGATTTTATTTCACGACAAAAGGAAAAATATGACAATGGCGAATTTGATGCACTCCTGAAGAAAGTCGGAGATGGAATAGCCAAACTCAGAAGTAAACCTGAAAACAAATCGGAAGAAGTAAAACAAGACCTTCGAGACCTCGAAATAAAACTTAAAGAAATCGACCCCCAGAAGCTGAGCGAAGACAATCGAGAAAAACTGAAGAAATTGATCCAGGATCTTGAGAAGGAATTAAACTAGTCCATATCAATGGATGAAAAGAAAGATATCCGTAGTTTGAAACTACGGATATCTTTCTTTTTCCTTTATGTCCTGTCACAAGCCGTGATCGGCCTCACTCGATCAATCAGAATATTCCCTTTATACTGAAACGGCTGCTCGCTATGGAAAGCCTCAATGAGTATATATCTGTAGTCCCCATCAGGCGTGAATCTGAATTGATACGATCGCCATTCCAGATGTTCGATCACTGGGCTTTCGTAGATCAATTGATCTTTTTGACATTTCAGTTTTGAAACCCATATCCTTAACCTAAGCGGATTGTTATATCCTGAATAAGTATCTGAATGAGCAAGGTCAAGTGACAATGTATAGCATTTCCCTTTTTCAAGATTAGCTGTAAGTCGTTGTCCGATGCTTTCCCAGGTATTATTTTGTCGGGTGATGAGGCCTACATAAGTATCTCCATCAGAAGGCTCATTATAAACGCCCCAGAATCCAGGCAATATATCCGGCGTAGTCCCTTCTTTGCAGGCCATCCAGCCCTGAGGAACAGTAGCATCACTTGGTTGTCCTTCGAAAGAGGCATTTATGAGTTCGATATACTGACTAAAACCAATGAGATAAAAAAAATGACACAAAAGCAGTAAGAGAACACGCCTTAGATTCATAAAGGAAAGATACAAGGAAGCTGAATAATGCTCACAATGTATAGCAGGTGAGACTTTCAGTCCCAAAAACTCTTCTGGAATCTTTTTTATTGTGATCAAAAACACTATAAAACCTAAGAGTTGTAAATTCATATCCTAACTAACTACCCTGACTTATGTCCAATGACCCTTTTAATTTATATTTGCTCCCCGATGGGTGCCGGTAGAATCATTTTATCCGAACAAAAACTTAACCTCGTTCTGGACAGGCTGACACACCAGCTATTAGAGCATCATGGTGATTTTAGCGATACGTGCCTTATCGGGATCCAGCCGCGCGGAATCCCACTCTCTGACCGAATTGTGAGGCGATTAGGTACCCTTGGAAACCTGCACAACCTTCAATACGGCCTTCTTGACATTACTTTCCACAGAGACGACTTCAGGACACGCCACGAACCATTAAAAGCCAGTGTCACAAAGATTGATTTTCTGGTTGACAACAAAAAGGTGATCCTCATTGATGATGTATTATACACAGGCCGCACTATACAGGCTGCAATCTCAGCTTTACAACATTTTGGCCGGCCGGAAAAGATTGAGCTACTGGTTTTAATTGATAGAAGGTTCAACAGAGATTTACCGATTCAATCCGATTATGCAGGCATGGCTGTCGATGCACTCGATCAGGCTTATGTCAAAGTTGAATGGCAGGAAGACGGTGGTGGTAAAGTGAGAAT
>JBDUAU010000673.1:0-5508 GCA_040004485.1 Saprospiraceae bacterium | reverse complement strand
CGGAGTTGAATGCATTGACAGGCCTTGACAATATCAAAAACGAAGTGAATGAGATGGTCAGGCTCGTCCGTTTTTACCAGGAGACAGGAAAAGATGTGCTCAATAAATTTTCGCTGCACACTGTTTTCATAGGTAATCCAGGTACAGGTAAAACAACTGTTGCGCGCATCCTTTCAAAAATTTATAAAGGACTTGGAATTCTGGCGAAGGGGCATCTCGTAGAGGTGGATCGTGAAGGGCTGGTGGCAGGATATATCGGTCAGACAGCGATCAAGACAGGTGAAAAGATCACTGAAGCAATGGGTGGTATTCTCTTTATTGATGAGGCTTATTCACTTGCACAAGAGAGAGGATCTCCTTATGATTTCGGTGGTGAAGCCATACAGATTATTTTGAAACGAATGGAAGACATGCGTGGCAAGTTTGGTGTGATCGTGGCAGGATATACACATAACATGCAGGCCTTCATCAATTCCAATCCTGGACTGAAGTCAAGATTTGATAAATATTTCACTTTTGAGGATTATACACCACAGGAGATGTTCATCATAGCACTGTCAATGTTTCGCACAGAAGATGTGATACCTGATGTGGAAGCTGCTTCTCATCTTAAAGATTATTTCACCTTTCTATACAAAGGCAGAGATGATCATTTTGGGAATGCAAGAACTGTAAGACAGGTTGTGATCGAATCCGTAAAGAACCAAAATCTGCGATTAGCTGTGATGAAGAAAGAAGAGCGAACACAGGATATGCTTTCCACGATTATCTATGATGACGTGAAAGAATTTGAACTCAAAGATGATGGATTCACAAGGCATGTGATAGGATTTAAGAATAAGCCCGAGTGATTCACCGGGGACATGTGGCAGGAGCAAACTCCTGCCACGGCACATCTAGTGGAGAAACAAACTCCTGCCACGGCAAACATGCCATGGTTGGAGTTTGCTCCAACCATCACGGGAATATAATCTCCTGTATACTGAGCCAGTGTTGAACGTCAGATTACTGGTGAGCCGTAAGGTTTAAGTCCCCTTTTTCAGGGGATTTAGGGGAAAAGGTCCAATACATTGTTTAAAAAGTTATGATCAATCAATCATCACTTTTCTTAAATAAGAACCTTTGTCTGTCCTTATTTCTAAGTAATACACACCGGGTGAATATTTACGGACAGGAATTGAAACTTGTTTTGCATGAATATGATCAAACCAAAACGCTTTTCCAAATGCATCATATAACACCAGATCCACAAGTTGTGATTCACTATTTCCTAAAGCTACAGTGAGAATATCATGCACAGGATTGGGATACAGTTTAATATCCGCAGAAAGTGATTGAGGAGTTGAGGTGGCAGAAGCTCCGAGTATGATTAATGTAGCTGTAACAGCTTTCGTATTGCCGCATTCATCAGATGCTGTAAACGTTATGACACGACTGCCAGCTGCAGCACATGTGTCGGATATAGAAGGGAAGTTATGTGTCCAATGGATATTCCCGCAAATATCGTTTGCTATCGCTCCACCATGATTGCTGAGCCAGTGATGAAGAGCCGTATTTGATCCTGCACAATCAATAGTGGTATCATGAGCGACTTCAATGATACCAGGTGCAACAGAGTCAACAATAGTGAATGAAGCAGTAGTTGAAGAACTGTTACCACATGCATCAGTAGCCGTAAATATGACCGAAGTATTACCTGATGCTCCACAACCATTGCTCAACGTTGTAAAATTGTGTGTCCACGCTACATTACCACCTGCATCATGAGCATGTGCTCCTCCGCGACTTTGTAGCCATGTATTGAGTTGCGGTACATTGCCACTACCATCACATTCCACATTCATATTATTGGCTTGAATATCCACAATAGGATTCGTAGTGTCAACAACAGTCAGAGTAGCGCTTGCAGTTGTACTTCCACATTGATCCGTAGCCGTAAATGTCACCAAAGAACTTCCGGTAGCACCGCATTCAATACTCAATCCGTCAAAATCATTTGTCCAGTTGATATTACCACAAAAATTTGTGGCTGTTGCTCCGCCGTGATGATTGAGCCATGTCAGGATGACTTCACCCTGATGAAGAATATCACTTTCAATAGTGGTATCATGTGCGGGAAGATTTATCATCGGGAGCATTACAGGTAGTTGAATTGTAAAATCCATGCTCTCATCCTGGTAGTCCGTACTGCTGTTGTTCTGGAAAACCCTGACCCTCCCTTGTGTCGTGGCTGTTGAAGGTACTTGCCACATAAAACTCAATTGGCCGGGTGGTAAACCTAGTTGAATGGGTGTCCAGTTTACGCCTCCATCCTGTGAAAAATACAAATCCCAATTAAGCGTATTGTGCGCGATAGCGATGTGCCATTGAATATTCACCGTAGTTCCACTGGTAAATGTTTCACCACCGACGGGATAGTCTAATTCCACATGTGCTGAAAGAACGGTGGAAAAAGTCTGTAGTAAAGCAATAACGACTATTTTGAAAGTGAGATGGCGCATAATTGTTGATTTGATCCAAAAATACGGGTAAATGTGCCAGGCCGTATCCTGTTTTTGTTAATGACCGCCTTTTGTTAAAAATTGGACAGATCAGTTATTTAGATCGCGCCTTTTGAAACTGCAGAACAAAAAATTCTGAATCGTATGGAATGGAGTGGTGTGATCTTCTGTGATGCACTTCAATTTTTCAAAACCGTTTTCAAGTTGTTCCTGAAGTTCTGTTTCGGTATACTTGTGCACATCGAGCATACTACATTTATCCGGACCTTTATCAGAAAATGTACCGATGATCATATACCCATTGACTGCTTGTTTAGCGGTAGTCAGGTATGCATTGACATCTTCCGAGTTTGTCAGAAAATGAAAAGTCGCCCTGTCATGCCAGCAATCATAAGATATCGACGGATGAAATGCGGTGACATCTGACGTAATCCAATTGACTTTTGATGCTTTTGATCCAAGTCGTCTTTTTGCTTTTTCGAGCGCTATTTCAGAAATGTCAAGTACAGTAATATTTTCATAACCTTCTTCCAGTAAAAAGTCTACCAGCTTACTATCTCCACCTCCGATATCGATGATGCTGGCAGTCTTCGGCAGATTGAAACTATGTACAAAATCCAAAGATGTCTGTGGCAGGTCCTGCGTCCAGCTTATCTCGTTTGGTTGTTTAGAGGCATATACTTTTTCCCAATGTTCTTTTCTGCTTATCATGGTTGTAATTTAACTACTTCTATAGGAAAATAAACATTTGCAATACTATAAAGTTTAGTCAAATGCAGTGATCGGGTGATGGAGTGATATTTAAAATAAGCTTTTAATAAAAAACTTTTTCTCCTGCAATTCTCACCACATCTCCTAAATGAATCCATTTCCCGATTTCAGTAGCGGGGATGTAACAATTGACAGTCAGGTAATAATGATGGCCGTATTCTTCCAGTACGGACCATGAGGGAAGGGTAGAAGCACGATGTTTGGCAAATGACTTTGGAAAGGCATGAGTCACTTCACCTGTCTGTGAATCGCGTGTAGGTACAACACATCGTGCACGAGGACTCATCCCGATGATCGTCACATCACCAATAGTAAATTCGATACCTCTACCTTCGTGAGAAAATAGTTGGTCTTCCCAGAAGGCATCGACACTATCGATTTCAAGCGTTGCCCTGAAGCGTCTTCTCGTTTCTTCCAATGACATATCAGGAAACCAGGAAGTAACTTGCTGCAAGGTGGCAGTTGAAAGAATGGTTACTCCGGCGATATCCGGTATGTCCATGAATCGTCCGGTTTTATCCTGTTCAAGAAAAACTTTCTTGCCGAAATAATCGCTCAGATAGGCTTCAAGTTCTTCTTTCTCTTTATACAGGTGAAATTGTCTCCAATTAGTTTCTTGCATTGGCCGAAATGAAATGATTTCGTTTTCAATGTCCACATTCGATCTCAATGTGTGGACCAAAGCATTTGATTTGCCATTGACGAAATTTCCTTTTTCATCGATGATGGCATATTCCCTGTCATGTAGGAGACATCCACCTTTGGTAATGATTGATTTTTGCAATTCAATCCCATCCAGTGATTTTACGGGAAATATAGTTATCCTGGTGAGTCTGGGTTCCTTGTTCATTGGCAGATTATTTCAACCACATCCTTATTAGTGGCGGGACGTATTTTGTATTCTTTGTAGATCATGATCTATCCAATGTCTATCAGGTCTGTTCCCTCTTATACAGCGGCAGAGATGCCTTCCAGGCTATCGTATCCGCTGTCAGATCCCCTTCTGTTGTAAATGTCCATACAAACAATGATCTTATCGGATGGTCTTTTCGGATATTTTCAATAGCTTTTAAAGCAAGTTTTAAAGTGATTCCATTTCTTCTGTATTCCTCAAGGACAAGGGCTGAACAAAGATATATGGCTTCATAAGATATGCCGGGTGACGTCAGTTCGAATAGCTCATTTTCATTTATGGAGTGATCAAGAAATCTATTCATTATATCCTGCGTCGTTGGAATAACCAAAACCCATACGACAGGACCAAGACCATCATCAAATTCTGAAATTGTGGACGGATGGATATGGCTCAATCTTTCTAATATATCCGGATTAACCCCAAGCTGATCAGGATCATTCTTAGAGGCAAATACATCTTCTGCCAGTTGGATCATTCGTTCGAAATTACTCGCCACTCCGAAATATTTATTTAAAAAACATGGACTATTTCCCGTCCAAAGTTATTCATTGGCACTGACATAAGTAAAGTAAGTGTTGATGCCACCAATGGAAAGGATTTGTTTTAAATAAAACTATTGATCATTTTTGGTCGCAGAGGAAAGAATGATCTTTGTTTCAGCCTCTTTTAGTCATGTAAATACGAACAAACACTTACCACTAATGTTTGTTACTTAACTTTCATTTAGTTTTCGCAAGATTGAGAGTCAGGATCTGCTTAAATCACAAAACAATGCTTTTTTAGATTTTTAAAAATTCATTTTTCGATACATACACATGAATAAAACAAAGCTTTCCTCTTTCCTGGTCCTTGTATTCTTGTCTGCCAGCGTTTCATTTTCAATCGCCCAGGTCACTAATCCGGAAGCCGTGAAGGCGATGATCGGGCGTTATAAAACGGATTCCCGCGGTCCATACAGGGATATTCGATGGTTTTGCAAAGATGGAACTACACGTGATCCTCATGATCCCTGTCCTGATCATAAGGGATCTCAACGCGCCCGTCTTAAAGATGAGGTGACTGCACTAGCCGACAAGGATCACATCTTTCTTGGTCAGATCCTGGCCTCAACTAATAATGAAGATTTCTGGGATGCTACCTATGCACACTCCAGACTCAAACAATATCAACTTGAACTCTATCTCCGTAACAATGATGATGGATGGGTCAATCGCAAAGCTCAATTTTACAGGGGCGCTACGCAGACCGAAGATGAGAGCAATTGGGGTGCTGAATTTTATAAATGGCTCCTTGATGATGTCGATAATCTCAGGTCAAATT
>JBDUAU010000358.1:0-1667 GCA_040004485.1 Saprospiraceae bacterium | reverse complement strand
CTTTAAAAAATGCATTAGAGCATTTGGGTTTTGGAAAATGTTATCACATGTTTGAACTCTTTCAGCATCCGGAAGAAGTGGTATATTTTGAAAAGGCAGACCGGGGAGAGTCTGTTGACTGGGATGTTTTATTTAAAGGCTATCGATCCGCCTGTGATTTTCCCGTGATACGATATTATAAAGAAATCCTTGCGAAATACCCTGATGCAAAAGTGATTCATACTACCCGTGACCCTGAATCGTGGTTTAAAAGTGTAAGTGATACTATTTTTTGGGCGACGCAACCCACACCGCTACGAATGTTAAAAATGATGATCCGGTTACCGTTTTCTTCGACTTTAAGAAAACGTTTACGTGTGCTAAAATTCAATGGCATGATGGTCAGAAAGGTCTTCGGAGAAGATCTGAAAAATAAAGCAAAAGTGATCAGTGTCTTTAATGATTACAATGCTGAGGTTCTAAAATCCATTCCAAAAGAAAGAATGTTGATCTATGACGTAAAGCAAGGCTGGGAGCCTTTGTGCACTTTTCTTAGAGTGCCTGTTCCTGCTATTCCATTTCCGAAATCAAATACAACAGATGAGTTCTTATACAACGTGAAGAATAAGATCCTGAAGAAGAATCTGGAATGATTAACATCACATCAGCACATCAAAAATCACAGCACTTCCAAAAAGTATACTCGCTATTCCATTCGTTTCAAAAAATGCCTGATTGATTTTACTCAGATCGTTGAGCTTTACTAAATGATGTTGCCAGAATAATAAACCTGCAAAACCGATAGCCCCTATCCAATGCATAAATCCAAGTGATGGAAACAACTGACTTTGATACCAGGTAATAAAAAATAAAAGGCAGGCACATACGATATGAAGCGCTATTGAAATTTGATTTGCTTTTTTATTTCCAAATCTTCCGGGAACAGAATGCAAACCGTTGATTCTATCGAATTCTTCATCCTGAAGAGCATAAATGATATCAAATCCACTCACCCACAGCATGACCATAATGCCATAAAGTACCGGTAACAAATGAAATCTCCCTGTAACTGCTAAAAATGCACCAACAGGTGCAAGGCCCAATCCAATACCTAATACAAAATGGCAAAGCCATGTGAATCTTTTTGTATAACTGTATCCTAAAATCACGATGAGCGCTACAGGCGATAAATAAAAACAAAGAGGGTTAATCCAAAATGTCGTAAACATAAAAGCTACGGACATCAAGACCACAAATAATATGGCAGATGAAGGCTTAATAACCCCGGCAGGGATCTCTCTGAGCACAGTACGTGCATTTTTAGCATCGAATCCTCTGTCTATATACCTATTAAAGGCCATGGCTGCGCTACGTGCGAAAATCATGCAAAGCAGTATAAGTCCGATTAATGTCAGGCTGAAAGGAGAATGATCAAGTTTTAGCCCAAGGAAAAAAGCGAGTAATGCAAAAGGAAGCGCAAAGACGGTGTGGGCAAATTTGATCAGGGAGAAATAGGACTTCATCGTATAAAATTAAAAATGCCTGTAAAGATTTCTCTTTACAGGCATTGATTCTTTTAATCAAAAAACAAATAAGATTTATTTGCTTGGTGGAACTGGTGTTGGTGATGCAGGTGCATTAGGGTCCTTATTTACATTTCCCGTGATGTTGAGGAATGATTGAGCCGG
>JBDUAU010000022.1:0-1667 GCA_040004485.1 Saprospiraceae bacterium | reverse complement strand
AAATCGACGTCTCTACATCCGATCTCCTTATTTGTTATTCGTTATTCGTTATTCGCTATTCGTTACTCGTTATTCGTTATTCGTTATTCTTTTTGCCCTTCCGTTTGATGTTATGAATCACAATCTTCGGATCGACCATTTCACTTGCCAACTGTTGAATGGTTTTATGATCAAGCATATCGAGCAATAATGGCTTGATATTCTTGTACTGGGAATGCATGGGACATGGATTTACTTCAGAACATTCCTTTAATCCCAGGATGCACCCCGTGATGATACCTTCATCCTCCAGCAATGACAGAACATGTAAAAGTGATTGCTTTTTCGCTTTGTCTGTGAGGTAAAAACCACCAGTCGGGCCTGTAACCGAATTGATCAACTTGTTACCCCTTGTCAGGTTTTGCAATATTTTAGCCGTAAATGACTTGGGAGAGCCAATAGCTTCGGCCAATTCAGCTATACCTACCTTCTGATCCACTGAACTTTTCTGTGCTAAATAAATGATGGCCCGCAAAGCATATTCGGTTGATTTAGAAAACATATAAGATCATTTGGAGACAAATTAAACCATTTTTGGTGACCCCTTAGGGCATTTCCTCCCGGGAAATATTTTCAAAATTTCTTCCAAAATATTTTGATATGTCCTAATTAAGGATATATTTGTCCTTAATTATCACTCAGCTTTAAATAAAACGCTATGCGCCAACTCACCTTTACCAAAGCCACATTGTTGATTTTATTTTCATCATGCCTGTTCATGATTACTTCCTGTAGGACTGACAATGAAATCATCAATAAAGATCCACGACTGACAAAGTCCTATGATGCACGAGTCCCCCTGGAATGGAATCAATTGTTCCTTGAAATAGACAGAATATCGGACGGCTACCGCCCGCCGGCTGCTGCACGAATGCTTGCATACACAGGAATGGCTGCCTACGAAGCTGCTGTAGCTGGCATGCCTGAATATAATTCATTGAGGTATGAGTTTGTCGGACTGATTCTGCCTTCGATTGATCCTACTAAAGAATATCACTGGCCCACATGTGTAAGTACCGTGTATGCTACGATGTTCAGGTATTACTATCCAAATATTAATGTGACGTATGCACTCAAAATCACAGCATTGGAAAATAAATTTCTTGATGAGTTTAGTGTAGGCATTGACCCGGATGTATTTACCCGATCCCGTGAATTCGGATTTGAAGTAGCACAAGCCGTTTATAAGTATAGCGAATCAGATATTGCTGGACACAATGCTTATCTCAATCCGCAGCCTACATCTTATGTTCCTCCTGCTATTGGCCTAAATGGTGAGAAATTGTGGCAACCCACGTTTCCTGATTATGGAAGTGCGCTCTTCCCTTATTGGGGTAAGGTCAGACCTTTTGCTATGTCCCAATCTGATATCATCGGCCGGCCACCAATTGCCTATAGTGAAAGTTCCGCTTCGCAATTCTATCAGCAGGCGAATGAAACAAAAATATTGATCGACCTGGCTTCTTATACTACCCACTGGGTCGCCGAATTCTGGAGTGATGATTTTTTTCAATTGACATTCGAACCGGCAGGCAGACAAATTGCCATCGCCAATATATTGGTCAGGCAGGATATGCAGTATTAGAAAACTCCGCTTTAAAAGCGTACAGAACACCTTTTGTAAGATT
>JBDUAU010000240.1:0-5528 GCA_040004485.1 Saprospiraceae bacterium | reverse complement strand
TCCTTTTATAAAACAGGCAATTTAGATACTTGTCAGATGAGTGTCACTTGGGAAGAGTACTCAGGCCCTACGCAAAGCATCGCTTGTAAGGATTCTGTTGTATTTAAATTGGAATGGGGAGACGAAGTTCTGCTCACACCTGACATGATATTCCAGGATATACGCTTTGGTTGTGCCAATAACTATAGCCTTGAATTATTTGTTGCAGGAAATTTACGACCACAACCCATCATAACTGCAGCGGACACAAATATTATGCTAACAGCAACTACTACAGATCCTAATAATGGAAATCAATGTTCTACCAGGATTATTGTGTTGACTAACTTCTATTGTAAAAAGCCTTTGCCGGTATGTGATGTACAATGTCATAGTGCTCCTATCGGAGATTGTAGTTCCGGGCATAGTGATCAGGATGAAGTGGAATGGCCATGTGACATTACAATCACCGGTGCGTGTCCTTTTAATGAGCTTTATCCGGATCCGGATATTCTGATTTGGTATGGATTGGCAGATTCTGCAGATGTATATCCGGCGATTGATTTCTCCCAATGTCTTTCTAATGGGTATTATGATCAGGAAATGGTGTTTCCTACTGAAAAAATAATTCAACGGAATTGGACCATAATCGACTGGGAGAGTGATACGGTGTATGAATACATTCAAAATATAACCCTGGAGTATGACCTTACTGAGATTTGTGATACACTTCCCTGGAATTCACCAACTGGTAATTGCGGTAGTGGACATACGCTGACCGATGATGTGGAATGGCCTGCTGATATTACCGTTCATTCACTGTTTTCAAAACCAGAGGATTTGGCTCACAACTCTGAAGTGCTTTCACAAAATGTAAGACCACAGGTAAGTACAGGTTGTAATGTTGCTGAAACTACCTATTCGGACATTTTAACCGGAATCAATGATACAACCTTGCTCGTTGAAAGGAAATGGAATGTACAGGATGTGAAGTCATTGGAAGTATGGCAATACATTCAGAACATAACGCTTATACGAAAAGGAGACGGGAGTTTGGTCTGTGTAACTCGTGAAAATGGAAAGCCAATACCGGATGTTGAATTGATACCTGGTGTCTTTACTGATTTGACCGGATGTCATTTTTTTGAAAATCCTGCAGGTATTATCGTTACTCCTGTTAAAGATTCACCCATCGATGAAGGTGTCAATATTCTTGATGAGATAGCCATCGAGGAGTACCTCCTCGGCATTCGTACTTTGTCTGAGTATCAGCAATACGCTGCAGATTTGAATCACAATCTTTCGATTACTGCAATAGATGTCGTCGAGATAGACAAGATCATTAAAGGCACGTTCATTCCGCCATTGCCTCACAACTGGACATTTTATGAGGAAAATACAAAAGAACATTCCGTCGATATTTCGAATACACTTGCATCGTACAAATTTATCGGTGTAAAGAAGGGCGATGTGGTGACAGCACCGGGAGAAGAAGAAATATTTTTACACGCTAGTGATGAGGTATTAAATAATGGAGAAACGTATGAGATTCCATTTTATCTCGACAGACACATACACGTAAAAGGTTTTGGAATAGAAATATCTAATCCGGGAAATAACCTGGAATTTTTAGACGTGACAACTCCTCAATTCTCAGAGTTTAGTTTTGCACAGGATGCTCATGTTTCCAATGGTTCACTGAGGATGGTCTGGATTGCATCCCCTGCTCATTTTGCTACGGGTTTTGAGATATTAGAGAATCAGCCGTTTTTCGTCCTGCGTTTGAAAGCAAATGAAAATGTGATCCTTCATGATGCATTATTGCTTGGGATCGACATCAAAAACGAATTCATTCCTCCATCCACGGATTCAACTTTTATCTTTCGACTTTTTTGGGATGGCGTGATCGTTAGTTCTACAGTAGATATTGGCAATGGCCGTACTCTTGAATTTTATCCTAACCCAGTGACTAATGTGATACATTTTAAAGGGCTTAGTGATCAGGAGAATGTAATAATTACACTGTACGATGGAGTTGGACAAACCATTCTACAATCTTCATTGAAAGAATCGGTGGATTTGACATCGCTGCATTCCGGCATTTACTATATTTCCTTTTTTGTGGATGGTAAATATTCGAAGATGGTACCGGTAGTGAAGATTTAATTTAAATTGTTTTACGGATTGTTTCTTCATAACAAAATCAATTATTCACTGCAAAATATGCGTTGATTAAGCATATTAATCGACCTAATTATCGTTTCTGCGGCGAATAGGCTCGTTATTCGCCGCAAAATATTTCTGCAGAAAAGATCTAAAGAAAATGAAGACCATACGTCAATCCTTGAGATACTTTGCGTTTTCCTAAATTCCATTTGGGTCTTTGGGCCTACACCACGCAAAACGCACGCACCACTCAAAAATTAAGATACCTTTCATGTTCCTCTAAATCAATATCACTGCTGAGTATCTTATTGGCATGAGCATCGATTAAAACAGAGTATGGAAATCCATTTTGGCTAAAATATTTGACCAGTTGATCTGAGCTTCTAAAATTCAATCCCGGGATATCTAATTGGGTTATCTGCTCCTCAACAAACCCGATTTCATCATCTTCCATTTGAATGATATTAATAATGCCGACCCCCTCACTTGCAAACTTCTTTAGCATCGGTATATTGTCAAAACAAGGATCACAGCCAGGTGACCAAAAATTGAGGAGAATATATTTTGAGTGCTGTGACTGAATTATTTCGTTAAGATTCTCCGGTTTATAAGATCCAATTTCAGCTATGGATAATTCATCGGAGATTTTATCCGTAACGAAGGTTTGCGTTTTGATTGGCTCGACAGATGAGACTTTTTGGATTGAAACATGTTGTCCATCCGGAGACACATCGCACAATTTATAAGCCGTACCATAAAACTCAAATTCTAATGAAGGTTTATAATAAGCTGCATTACAATTGTTGCTGACAATGACAGGAGCTATAGAATCATGCAGTGCACTAACAGCAACGACATCGACAAAATTAATATAGGAACCGTTTTCGTCCATATCAATCAACGTGATGACAAATGAATCCTGCGCAGTGCCATAAGCATGGGAAACTCTGTTAAGATTCGAAAGTCTGGGTTCTTCCGGAGCCCGAAAAAGTGCTTTGCTGTACACGAGGGAACGATCATGCTTTCCGCCTAATTCCTGCACATATTTTGATGAAACACAGGATGTGCTTGTACAAAAGATGGTTGCCAGTAAAGGCAGTATGAGTGAGATTGAAATTTTATTGGCCATGTTTCGCATAGAAGTTACTTTAAAAGTAATATAGATAACTGGCTTATGACTTTAACGGGTACGATAAAATAATATTCCTTTAACGGGTGAGTTTGTGTCATACTAATACCGGTTAAGCTAATATTGAATCTTATCATCATCAAGAAATCGTTGAATTCCTATTTTCTTCATTTTCATTTCCAAATGCATAGGTTTGGATCTGTCCTTACATTTAATTTGATGTATCAACTTCTATGGAATTCCTCTTGTCAAGAAGGCTTTAATATCAGACTCATCTAGCAATGGATTATTTATTCAGAAAAGATACAAGTTTAATAAACCGTTCAAGAGCCATTTCAAATGAGATACTTCGTCCAGATAGGCCGAAACACATGTTGAGTACAAAACTCTCATATTCCCTTTGGTATTCGTGATCAGATCTGAGGATATCTATAGCCCCAGTAGCAGCAATGCTTATGTCTTGGTTAACAAGACCTCCTCCTCTTCTGTAATCCCGCTCGTAAGTTGGTTTCAGTTGGCTTGTGATGGAATCAAAATCATCCTGGAATGCATCCAGAAGTGAGTACAGATCGTGAAGGTGTCTGATAACCGTTTTGTCATCATCTTGTTCAGTGCGATCACGACTAAGCACTCTCCAGATTAATGCACTGGCTTTGTCCGAGGTTGTTTCTAGAAGCGATAAGCAATTGATAGTTACGTCATCAACCGGAAGATAATCACCTACGATTGATTTAACACTCCTCCCTTCAATTCCAGGCAAATAATTTTCAACAAAAGTTCCGTCGATTTTTATCTCTGGGCGCAAAGAATTGTGATCGCCAAATCGGTTTTGATAAGAAAACATGGCGCTAAAAAACCGGCTACTGTCTCTTGATTGCACCGTTTCCTGAAGGATCTGCAACTCAGGAATTTTATCAAGTTCCTTAAATAGTTTTTCGCGGAAATCTCTTCGTTCGTTTCGAGTTGAGGGTTGGAAATCCTTGGAGATAATCCTGAAATCAACATCCTCAGAAAATCGATTGATGAGGCGATATGCGTGGAGCAAAGAAGTGCCTCCGCAAAAGACAGGTTCAAATTTCTCGTCCTGAATCTTTGAGAGTGCCTTTACAATCAATGATACATGCCAGTCTTTTTCAAGAAACACCGGTTCAGTTTCTAGCACTTGGGCAATATCTTCAATGTCCTTTTTATTGGGGAACACGTTCATAGGAAATCTCGAAAGTCCCATAGCTGATTTTCCTGCTCACTCTTTCTTTAACACCAATTACGCGCCCTGTCGGAACTTGCGTGGATTTTCTTTCATTATAAAGTCTCTCAAAATATGTTGGTGCAGTTTTGACACCGAGTTTCATGAGAGCTTCCCTTGCTAGTTGCGGTAATGAGGCAGCAGGAAGTATTTTGTTGAATAATTTAGAATAGGAAGTTTTGGTGTACAAGCCATAACCAATCTTCAGAATCTCACCAGATTGGATTAGGCTGCGCAAAACACGACCTACCTGATCCCTGTCTGCGAGATCAGCAAAGTCCTTAGGAACAAACACATTGTCCCTGCTTCGGCTAATTCGATATTTTATCTTACTTTCCAGTGTCTTGAGTCTCATAATAAGCATTTAAACGCCATTTTTACTATTATCGTTGCAAAAATACGACATTTCATAGCATTAGTTTTAAATATATCTTACACATTATCAGATATTTATAGCTGAGTTGATAAATAGTTGAAAATTAAAATTAGCCTTTTATCGAATGAATCTAATGAGATTAAGACTTTATCTATTGCTACCCAAATAAAAAAAGCAGCTATGAAATTAATCATAACTGCTTGATATTCAGGGTGGAGGATAACGGATTCGAACCGTTGACCCCCTGCGTGCAAGGCAGGTGCTCTAGCCAGCTGAGCTAATCCCCCGGATTTTAGTGCTGTAGTCTCAGGCAGATTTGAACTGCCGACCTCTACATTATCAGTGTAGCGCTCTAACCAACTGAGCTACGAGACTAAAAAGAAATCTTTATTTCCTTATTAAAAAACAAGATGGACAACAGTAAAAAAAGTAACGAGTAACGAATAACGAGTAACGAGTAATGAATAACGAGTAACGAGTAACGAGTAACGAGTAACAAAAATCGTTATTCTGACTTCGTCATTCGGTATTCTACTTCTTTATTCTGAATTCGGTATTCATTATTCCTTATTCAAGGAGATAGGGAAGAAGGAGCGGGACTATTGACTATATTAATAGTACACTCTTGTAAA
>JBDUAU010000678.1:0-5539 GCA_040004485.1 Saprospiraceae bacterium | reverse complement strand
TCAGTTGATGAATAAGCTGTTTATCTCGTTGTTATAGATAAACAAAATGTTGTTACCTAAAGCAAGTGTTGTATTCGTTGTTGTCTGTATACCTGATGCGATATCGCTGCCTTTGATCGGACCTGCGATGAGTAGCACCCATGAAGGAGATTGAGGTGTACCCCCATTGTAATAAAATCCGGAAGCACCATCCATTTGATACACGATCAAACCTGTAGCCGGAGTAGCGATGTAACCTCTGTCTGCAGCTGTCATACGTGGTACAAGGAGTCCTTTATCAGTGCTCTTTACATCAAGCATAGCCGAAGCATCAGGAGCAGTACCGCTATTGCTGATTGAAATAGATTGAGCAAATGATGTCAAGCTTACAAATACAGCGCTGACAAGAAGTAGCAGTTTAGAGAGAGTGATGAAATTTTTCATACAAGAAATGATTTATAGGTTAAACTGACTGTGGTGTTTATTCTTCTCATGATGTTCAAAAAATGAATTGACTATGGTGTTACGGTTGGATTTGCAGGAATTGCACAGGTAGCTCCAAATGTAAATACACCGGTGCCCGATTGTGAGATAATAGCTGGAGGGGACAAAGGCGAATTTGTATTTGCATTCCAGTTGGCAGCAACTGTTGCGCCACCACCTTGCAGAAGTACTTCATGTGTTGCTGTTGCAGATCGAGCCTGGAAATTACCGATCGAACCTGCAGCAGCAGTGGTTACATTATTCGCTACGTTGGCACAAACTTTATTGGTATTGACACTACCTGAATTACCAGCCAATGCCTGGATCACATAAAATCCCAAAGCAGTTACACTAGCCGTGTTGCCGGTGATGGTAGCATCAAGACGACCGGTGCCCAACTGTGATTGGGCTATGATGCCATAATCATCTGCACCGGTGACTGTATTGTTTTTGATTTCAACTTTACTATTTCCATTGCCCTGGCTGATGACACGGATACCTGCACCGCTTCCGCCATTGTTGATCACTGTATTATTATTAATTCTTCCTTCAAAGGTCGCACTAGGGAAGGCGAAGATGTTGACGATATTAATTCCTTTTCCTTTAATCAAAGGATTGTTGACGATGTTGAATTTCATATTCGCTGTATTATTGACATCGAGGTCGATGGCTGCTGCGAGACCGGTACCAGGATCAAAAGTCGAGGTTTGTATATCCACGTCACTGACAGAAGTTCCTTCGGTGATGACTTGCAGGCCATTTGTTTTAGGTTGGATGAATGTAGAACCGATGATATCAATTGTTGTATTGCTGGCTCCGTAACTGTCGATTTCAAGTCCGTCTGCACCCAATGGTTGTGTTTGGTTCATACCAAATGTTGAGGCATTGACGGTCAGCACCATTGTTTTACTTGTATTGTAGATCACAGCTGCACGTTCAGCCGGGACAGTGAGTGAACTATTGGTGATAGCACATGTCCCGAAAAGATTAAGGGCGTATAGATCCGATTCTTCGGTCTGGCCGCCTGCGCCGCCATTTATGATCGTACTGCCATTGAGTGTAAAACCATTGACTTCTCTTAAATTGATTCCCTGCTGAGCAGTACCATTTATGTCCGTATTGTCGAGTGTCGCATTGGTCACGGTATTCAAATAGATGGCGGCATTACATCCCGAATTATCGGCTGCACCACATGGAGCACCATCAGTTGTATTGGCATTATTAAACGTGATATTTTTCAAAGAAAGATTTATCGAGCTGGTAGCTGAGGCACCTCTGTTCGTTATATTCTGTATCGTACCACCTGATCCATTTGTAGTTCCTGATCCTGTCACTGATAAGCCTCCGGAAGCGCCGGTTGTATTTAGCACAATACCATTCGCAGCGCCATTGGCAGATATACTCAGGAAATTGAGATTAGAGGCACCAATTGTTGTATTGGCAACATTTAATGCTGTTCCTGTGGTACTTGTAATGGTATTCGTGGTGCCCGTTACATTTATTGTACCTCCGGCAGTAGCAGAATATCCGCCGCCGCTGGTGGTATTGATGATCAGGCCGCCACTAGTGAAATTGATTGTAGTACCGGTATTTGAGGTAAGGGTGACAGCACCGTTGGTGGCAGTAGTTAAAGTCTTATTTGTACCGTTGAAAGATATGGTTCCGCTGGTATTGGCATT
The DNA here is from genome assembly GCA_040004485.1 of Saprospiraceae bacterium. Lineage (GTDB taxonomy): Bacteria > Bacteroidota > Bacteroidia > Chitinophagales > Saprospiraceae > Opimibacter. The sequence goes on along the minus strand of JBDUAU010000678.1, from coordinate 3,398 downwards.
GGCCAGTATCCCTGTTGCACCAGTTGCAGTATTCGTCAGGTTACCATCCAGTGAGATAAGGCCAGTGGCATGAGTCTGAATATCCACAAGGCGACCGCTGCTGGTGCCGGTCTTTGATAGTGTCCCGTCATAATCCACGGCCGCCGTGCCACCGCTGACCAGGAAGGCCGCACCACTTGGATTGCTGATGGCGCCGCTGCCTCCTGCGAAGGTACCGGTGCAGCTCCCTGAAAGGTTAATTCCATTTACGCCTCCACTTGAGGAAAGACCACTGAACGTAACCGTTAAAGCTCCGCCGTTGCCGGCTTTAAAGCCACCGCCAGTGGAATTGTTGATCGCCACTTCGCTGATGGAAAGGTTTCCTACAGTAGCAGCACCCAGGTTTTCCATTCCAAAATCAGAACAGCTGCCTACATCGAAACCTCTCAGAATATTGTTCTGGGCCAAACCTACGCCATCGCCACTGGCGTTAGTGATGACAGGACGAGTGCCATTGATGGCGGGCAATGTTTTGCTATTTGGAGCAAGGGCGAATGGGAGAACATTTGCGAGGTTGGCTCCTCCGGTGTGACCTTCTCCAAAAAGACGTTCATTGTTTTGTAATACTATTCCACTTGTATAATCTGTTCCTGTCTGTTCAATGTAAACCACATCAGCTGCTATGGCAGAACCGGCATTGAAAGCGGCCAAAGAATTGAATGGTGTTCCTAAACGGCCATCCCCGGCTGGAGCGCTATTATCAATAAACCAAATCAGATTTGCGACCGTAAATGTCACCGTGGCTGTGTTTGTGGCCACAACACCGGGCACGTGATTACCATCATTGAGCGTATAGATATATGTATCTGTACCTGTAAATCCTGCAGGTGGAGTGTACATAAAGCTTCCGTCTGTTGCAATCATGACAGCACCACTTTGAGTCGTTGCGAATGTCCCCGCAGTCACAGTGGCTAAGGCAAGATTGTCATCAAAATCATTGGCTTTCAGACCCGCTGCAGCAGAAACATTCAGCCCTACATTACCTGTCGAGGCATAAGCATCATCGAGTGCGAGGGGTGATGATTTGAAGGAACCAGCTACAAGGGTAGTTCTTGGATCGGGGACAACATTGAGCTGAACATTGGTGGCTGCAGGACCTCCTGTGTTTTGAATTGTCACTTTGTAGCGAATACGGTCATTGGGATCGGCTAATAAAGGCGTACCATTATCAATACTGATCGAATCTACCTGCGTAGGCGCGGGAATTGTCTGGGCTGAAACAAGCGTTCTAAGCGTTAGAAGGCAAACTAAGATCGAAATAGACCTCATAGCAATTCGGATTGGTGTATGTGAATAATAAGGATATTTTATTTGTCTCAATTTATCAAATTAAATTATAATAAAAATGAAAAACAAAAAGTAAGATGATATTAAGAGTCAATTTCTCCAGGGTTGAACATACAAGCCCTATATCAATCGCTAAAGATATCTTTTTCTGAGCTTCTCTATTCACCAAAAATGGTAAGCTGATAACATTTTGTGTCAGGTAAAAAAAATGTAATTTATATTTTGGATAGATTTCCCCTACGAATGTTAATTTGTTGATTATTCTTATTCTTTCAACCTGAAAAAATTAATTCCTGTTGGTAAGTTCTAATCGAAATCTAAGCTTTCGGCCGATCGAACAGAGTGATGAGCCCCTTCTGCTTTCTATCTATTCCAGTACCAGGGCTGAGGAGATGGCATTAGTGCCAAATTGGTCTTCTGAAACAAGATCTGCATTTCTTCAACAACAGTTTCAGGCTCAGCACGCGTTTTATCAACTGCAGTATCCAGATGCTGCTTTTATGATCATTCTCTTTGATCAATTGCCTATCGGCAGGTTGTATATCAACAGAGGAGTGGAGGATATCCGGATCATTGATATCACCCTCTTGCCTGATTTTCGAAACCACGGGTATGGAGAGTATCTTCTCAACACTTTTCTGGATGAAGCTGATGTTTCGAAAAAGATGGTGAGTATACACGTTGAGCGGAATAACAGGGCTTTAAATCTTTACGAAAGGCTAGGTTTCGTTGTTCTCGAAGACAATCATCCCATTTATTTGCTCCTGGGGCGGCCTTTGAAATCAAAATAATCACCCGGCAATACTGCTTTATTACATTATAAACTAATTTAAGGACCTTATTCAAAAATATCATATACTCAAGAAAACCTGTATGCCTGAACTTTTATACATAACCGATTTTGCACCATGGCTTCATCAGCATATGCTGATCCGGTTTACACAAGAATACACTCTGCCTGCAGAAATCATTGATGTGAAAGAAATAAATACCTATACACCCATTGATCGCAAACCTTTTTCTATCCTTTTCAGGACAGCACAAAAAACTGAATATTTTAAGCAGTCAGTTTGTATCTTGCAACATCCTGTGAAAGGGGAAGTTCCGGTATTCCTTGTCCCTCTTGGCCTGGATAAAGATGGAATGCGCTATGAGGCAATTTTTTCATAAGCACAGTTGATCAGGCCTTTATTAATTTTATTCATCAAACTAAAAATCGATGGAAAGAAGAAATTTCATACAAAAGTCTGCAGTTGGATTAATCGGGTATAATCTGGTTGGTTCAGGTAAGACTTCGTCGCATTTATTTCAGACATCTGTCGTAAGGGATTGGCTCCATCAGCTGGTTTCAGCCACCAGAGCATCTAAAAGATCAGGAATATTTTTACCCTCAGCATTTTCAGAAGCAATCGAGATTGTCACCCGGAGATTTTCAGATAAGGGTTTTAAAGGGCATCGCTCTGCCTTATATTTTTATGGGGACCGTGAAAATTATTGTTTTTATGCGATCGAAATGCACCATGAACGATCCGCTATGACAGATATGGTTTTACCGGTGTTGCACAAAGAGGAAAACGGACAGTGGAAACATATAACTACAATTAACGGATACCAGCTTGAAGCTCTTGTTCTTGCTGCTGAAGCTCTTAAAGGTTCCGACATTGATCTCCAACAATTACTTCTTCCTGCCGTAAGACCTTTAGATCGTGCGTATTATCAAAGTTTTGCCAGTGTAAAAGGCGGGGTGGAGATAACAACACATACATATGGTGACAAGGCGGCTGAAACATCAGTATCTATATATGTTGGGCACAAAGAATTGTTTAAAAATATATTTGTATCAAAACATTGTCTGACGACTTCAATAGCTGTGGTCTGAGGATTCAAAATGAAAAAACCTTAAAATTCTATAACGAAATGGCAGAACCTTTTTTAGGCGAAATACGGATAGTCAGTTTCTCTTTCGCTCCCCAGGGATGGGCCATGTGTAATGGACAATTGTTGCCTATCAATCAGAACCAGGCACTCTTTTCGATTATGGGTACGACGTATGGAGGTAATGGTCAAACGAA
>JBDUAU010000092.1:0-1673 GCA_040004485.1 Saprospiraceae bacterium | reverse complement strand
TCCCTTTTTTCTTTTAAAAAATTATAGAGCGTCACATAGGATTCAGGGCCATAATAATCATCAGCATTGATGACAGCGAATGGTCCATCGATGACATCGTGTGCTACCCAAATGGCATGGCCTGTTCCCCATGGCCGATCTCTTTCAGAAGGGATGTCAAAAGGATGTGGGATATTCGTTAGTTCCTGGTAGACATAATCGGTTTCCATCCTTCCCTTCATCTTTGGCTCAAACACTTCTTTAAACGCTTCGGAGAAATATTCACGGATGATAAATACAACATGGTCAAAACCGGCCCGCTGAGCATCATACAGACTATAATCAATGATCGTTTCTCCATTAGGTCCAAAGGAATCCATTTGTTTCAATCCTCCATACCTGCTGCCCATCCCTGCGGCGAGAACTACAAGAGATATCCTGTCTTTTTTCTTCATGAGTTAATTCTTACTGCTATAACATTATTTAAGCCCAATAAGATTTGAAAATGCAGCATCAACGGCACCAAGTTTTTGTGCTTTCAATGCGTTTTCCATTGCATTTGTGTTATCACCCGTCATATAATAACATCGCGCCAAATTCAGGTAATAGGTTCCATTTTCAGGATTTATTTCGATGCACCGGATAAAATCTTTTTTTGCCTGATCATATTTTTTCAATTTATTAAAATAGAGTGCACCTCGATTATTAGTATACTCCGCCACATTGGGTCTCAGCGGTATCAATTGATTATACATATCAAGTGCCTGATCTGTCTGGTTTGTCAATTCATATGACCTCGCCAGGATGAATAATCCGTCCACCTGGTTGGGATACAGTTTATGAAACAAATCAGCATCCACAAGTGCTTTGTCAGGAGCATTTATTTCCAAATAAGCGCGTGCTCTCCATTCCATAGCGTTTTGAAAATGTGGATCATATTTCAACGCATTCGTGAGGCCATCTATAGTTTTTGGCCAATCCTTTTTATCAAAATATTCAAGACTCTTATTTGTCCATGCCCGTGGACTCTCCGGATAATGTAAGATGACATCAGTCCATAATGTCTCACTTGTCTTCCAGACAGGTATGCGAATAAAGCTTACAGCTGCAAACGCAATGATGAAAAGGCCGCAAATGCCCATAACAACAGTCTTATATTTTGACCAATTCGTCTGAATAGCCGTGTAGATATATGTAGACAGCATAAAAAATATACTGATATAAGGCACATATGTATATCGTTCTGCTACAACCGCATTGCCGATCGAAACGACTTGCAGTACAAGCAGCAGGTTGACAATATAAAATCCAAAACCAAAAAATAAATTCCTGTTTTTTATTTTATAAACCAGATATCCAAATCCCGCCGCAGCTATAATCGTAGCCAGGTAATACAAGCCCGGAGTTTCTTTTGGGAAAGGATGCAATGCAGACAAAGGATACGGTACGATGATCTTCAACAAATACCAGATCAAACCAAAACCTGCAAACGAAATACGCGCAGCAATGCCACGATATTCCAGTGATTCAATAGCTCGTGCAGATTGAATAGATACAGTGACATAAGCCATTATTCCTGCAAGAACAAAAAGTGGAATTTTCTCGATAACCCATGACCAGCCCCATTTCCTTTTATAAAAATAATCCAGGAGCAATAGGGAAAGTGGTAATACAATAGCCGCCGGTTTGCATAG
>JBDUAU010000225.1:0-5548 GCA_040004485.1 Saprospiraceae bacterium | reverse complement strand
GGATGCACATTTACATGGACTGTGGTCGATGCTAATAATGTTCCTGTCACATTCACCGGACAAGGCAATGACACGATTTGTCTGAGGTGGGGTCAGGGACCTTTTGGAATTGTCACACTACAATTATCTAACTGCACTGGAAATTATTGTCTTAATCCGGTATCAGCTGTTGTTCCGATCGTCGATGTGAATTCACCAATCAATGGGCCTATAGTAGTTTGTGCAAATAGTACAGCAACATACACTTTACCAAAATGGATGAGTGTGATGTATACGTGGCAGGTCACGGGCGGTACGATTGTTTCTGCTGATTCATTATCAAATACAATCTCAATCCAATGGGGCACCGGACCACTGGGCATGATTGTAGCACATTGGAAAAGCAAATTTCTTCAACACCTGCCTGGCCATGACGAAGATGATTGTGAAGGATGGTCTTCTCTGACCGTTAGCATTCTTCCTCAATATCACCTGTTACCTCCACCGGCTACAGCATGCGTCGGAGGCACTTCATTTTTTACAACAGACATGACTGCAGTAAATGGTTTCACATGGAATATCTCTCCATTGATCACTCCATTTCCAATCGTGGGGCCAAACAATATTACGGTGACATGGCCATCACCGGGTTTGTATACTGTCACTGTTTATCCAAATGCTGCGAATCCTTTTTGCAATGATACATTAACAGCACTTGTCAATGTGATCCTGGTTCCTCCTCCGGATAGTATTGTAGGTGAAATATTAATTTGCCCGAATTCAACTTTCACTTACACAGGATACAGTTCGACTGTCGGCACAGGTTTTATGTGGAATGTGACAAATGGAACACCGTCATCATTTACCGGAAATCCAATTTCGGTGACGTGGGGTCCGACAGGTCCATACTCATTATCCCTAAGCCAGTTTCAGGTGAGTAGTCCATTTTGCAGTTCAACTCCTATTACACTGGCAGTCACTCCAAAAGTATTAGCCGGACCTCTTGCCATTACAGGACCAAATGGCTGTATTAATGCTGTAGATACATATTCAATAGCTCCGACTCAGCCATCAGGTACAACGTTCACATGGACCATAAGTCCTGCCGCTGCAGGTTCAGTGATATTGGGCCAGGGATCACCCATGGTCAACATACAATGGAATAACACTCCCGCTTCAGTGACCATCACATGTGCTGTCAATGTGTGTGGAAATATTACGAACAAGATCAAGGTCATCACGTTGACTGCTGCGATCATACCTACGATCACACAGACAGGATATTTATGTCCAAGTGTCAGCGCGACACTTACGGTGAGTCCGGCTTATTCATCTTATTTATGGTCCAATGCCCTGACGACTCAATCCATCTCTATCAGTAATCCCGGAGTCTATACGGTTACTGTCACAGATGCAAATGGATGCACCGCAATAAAAAGCTTTGAAGCGTTCAATGTGCCCGGACCAATAGCCGATATAACGACGCCGGATCCGATAGTTCTTTGTACTAATCCTGTTACGCAATCTACAGTTACGCTGTATGCTTTGACTAATCCAAATTATTCATATCAATGGTATTGCAATTTCGCTCCTGTAGCCGGTGCTCCGGGGATGGCCAATCCATTTGTACATATCAATACAGGGGTACCTGGCACTTTTGTTTATTTCGTCATTGTCAAGGACAATATTACAATGTGTACGATGCAGAGTAACTCCATCACGGTTACTCAATTGGCATGTATGGGAGGTGGCGGAGGTGGCTGTGTATTGCCGGCTTATACACTTACCATCTCAGGCATGAATAATACTCCGCTATGTAATGATGTCACATTCCTTGTCAACAACAGCGTCAATGTAACACCATCATCATGGAATTTTAACGATCCGGGTGGTAATTCTTATATAGGACCTATTTCCAATCCAACACATACATATTCAAAAGCTGGTTATTTCCTGGTCACACTTGCGGCCACTGTGCCTAATACTATGCCACCTCCTGCTCTCTGCACTGTATATGCGACTACACAGGTTACCGTACCCGTCGCAGCTAAATTTACGTGCACCAACATGTGCCGTAATTATACATTCACTGATGTCAGTACGACCATCCCAACTGTTACGATTGCCAATTACTTCTGGGACTTTGGAGATTTCAATACGATGTCATGTGCCTGCCCTGTTGTCAATCATACCTACACTTTAGGGGGCACATATACTGTGATATTAACGGTGACCACAAATACAGGTTGTCAGTCAACATACAGCAAGGTCATCACAGCGCCATCTGACCCGAATGCAAATTTCACAATGGCACCTAATCCGGCATGCGTTGGAGATGCAGTTGTATTTACTCCGGCTTCTACAGTAGGTATTGTTTCTTTCTTATGGGCCTTTGGTGATGCCAGTACAAATGGATCAGCTAATCCATCGCATGCTTACCTCGCACCGATGAATCCTTACAACGTCAAACTTACTGTTGTTGACATCAATGGTTGTATGGCTATGAAAATCAATCCACTGATCATCAATCCAAAACCTTTAGTCGGGCCTATTATCGTTTCTGATACGACCATATGCCAGGGCGATACAGCGACACTGACAGCCGCTGCGGGTTTTACATCATATCTGTGGAATACCGGCGCGACGACACAAATCATCCTGGTGACAACTTCAGGGACATATAAGGTAACTGTCACGGATGCAAATGGATGTACTGCAGTTCAGGATTCTGTCACGATCCAGGTCAATCCTTTACCACAAGCCCTCATCACCGGTAGTCATTATATCTGCGACAATGGATGCATCACACTTCACGCAAGTACCGGTTTCAATTATATGTATCAGTGGTACAATGAGAACCTGATGGCTGCACCTAATCAGACCATGTCATCGATTACGATTTGCTTTGCTAATTATCAGGATACAGTTATTGTGGGCATTACTGATGCCAATGGCTGTACTGCGTTTTCAGCACCATGGGCGATTGATACGGCTTCGGCACCACCAGTGTCCATCGTGCTCACATCCGGTGATTCATGTGCAGGGACACCTAAATTGTTGAATGTTTCGCCTGTACTTGGCTATTGTCAATATTACTGGAGTACAGGCGCTACAGGGACAGGTATTATTGTTTCCAATGCGGGCACGTATACAGTTTTGGCCGTGGATACGCTCACAGGTTGTTCATCGTCTGCCAGTATTATTATTCATCCGCTACCTGATTTATGTTTTGTGCCTGTAGGATGTTACATCATGTGTGATAATGATACACTCTGTGGCCCTCCAAATTTGGCGAGTTATCAATGGAATAAAAACGGAATACCTATACCCGGCGCTACGATGATGTGGTATGTCGTCACGATGAATGGAAGCTATTCATTGACCGGAACAAATAGTTTTGGCTGCAGTAAAACGTCAGATTCACTTATTATCATGGTCATCACTTGTTGCCGTGATTCAAGTACATCTGTCACAGCAACACCGGTTCCAACTACAGGCGATAGTTGTTGTTGGAAATTATCCTACATAAATACACTTGATTCTATTTTTGCCATTCAGATTACCACTCCGGATGCAGATATGTTTACAACAAGTGGATCCATAGATCCGGCTTTATCACTCTTTGCTTCATCTGCTAACAGTATAACGATAGTAAACAATATTCCCGGCGATCCGCTACCTGTAGATACACTTGTAAATTTTGTCGAAGTTTGTTTCCACAACATTGATTTCAATCCGATCGAGCTTGATATCAATTGGCTTGACAGCGATTACGTGGTGTTATGTATGGACACGCTCGAGTTGCCTTGTGATCCCGAGCCTCCATGCATTTATCTCGCAAGTGATTCTATATGGTGTGATCTTAATGTCGTGGTCTATCAGATGACCTTGTGTAATCCTGCATACAGTTTGTATCCGATTTCATTTATCAACTTCAATGTATTTTCTCCTTTTGGTGCTATATTATCCCCTTCACAGCTCAATCTGTCCACACCACTACTTCCTGGCCAATGTGGTACGTATACTTTTACTATCCAGGGAGGAAATTTTGCAAATCAGGAATTCTGCTTCAATCTGACCGGTCACGAAGTGAACCCGGCTATTGATTCTGCCGCTCTGTGTTGTACGCTGGATACATTGTACTGCATACACATACCGGGATGCAATACATGTGATAGTGTGTATGTATCGAGTATCGTTCCTGCGGATACGGAGACAGATTCATGTTGTTATGACATTACAGTTTACAATTATTATGATGATACATTTTTCGATGGAATCAACATTTGTGTACTTACGGCTGGAAGTACGATGACCCTTGACAATGAGCTCGGAAGTGTTTGGTGGACAGAGAACCTGACTGAAACAATGGCTGCACTCAGTTATAACAATGTAGAAGATCCTACAGATCCATTCATCCCTATCGGACCTGTGACATTACCTACAATATGTGTCCACAATCCTTCTAATCCTGTCACTCAAGTGGAGATTAAATGGATGAATGGTGATGAGGTCGTGTGCAGGGATACGATCGAACTGGTATGCAGTGATTGTGGATATTTCGACAATACTATTTTCTGTGATGAAAATAATAATGTGATTATACAAGGCACGATCACTAACAATACCGCATTTACAATTGGTACTGCGAATATCATCTTTAGCAATCCTACACTGTCCGGCTATAATCAAACTATCAATCTTGGAGCGCTCACACCAGGTGGTTCGTATGGGCCAATTCAAATCAATATCGGCAATACCCTCGTACCCGGAGATGTAGTGTGCGCCACCATCACGCTACATACGTTTGATGATGATTTGAATCATACCAATTGTTGTTCATTCGAAGTATGTTTTGTCGTCCCACCATGCAGTTCAACTCACGAGCCATGTGAATGTAATTCAGACTTCTTTGTTCAGGTTGGATTAGGTGTCACGGTTGGTATAGTAGGCAATACGGCTTCATTTACTCCTACCGGCCTATTCGATATCAACTGCGATAAGGTACAATGGATATTCTATCACGATGGATCAACAGTGACATCGCATGGAAATGAAACTGTCATTCACACATTTCCTGGTCCCGGAGAATACGATGTATGCATGATCGTCTATCGCACAACAGCTACCGGTGAGGAATGCAAAGAAAAGTTCCTGAAGACGATAACGATCTTTCCTCCGGGAGCGCCTCCGGGTATATTCCCCAATCCTGTGACAAATGAATTATTATTGCAGCTTCGCCAAAATCATACATCGCTGCAGGTGATCGTCTATGACATGGGTGGAAGAGAACTTATTAACCAGGTGACATCGGGCGGCCACATCGGTCAAATACTCCGATTCCCTACAGAATCATTTGCAGAAGGCGTCTATACAGCGAAGATTGTGTCAGGACAGGATCAGTGGGTACGAAGGTTTATTAAGATCGACCAGTAAAGGATGTCGGAAGATTATCCGTAGTTTGAAACTACGGATAACAAAAAGTAAAAATCAAAAAGTTGTGCGTAGTTTAAAACCACGTAAAACTTTTTGATTTTTACTTTTTGCTTATTGCTTGCGGTTGGTGAGC
>JBDUAU010000629.1:0-1674 GCA_040004485.1 Saprospiraceae bacterium | reverse complement strand
ACGAAGAATCCGATTGAAGCAAGTGTTGAAGAGCAGGGGAGGAATCCGAGGAGCAGGAGTGGGAAGCTGAGAATAGCGGAAAAGGCATAGAGCATAGAGCATAGAGCAGAGAGCAGAGAGGTGCAGCGATGGAAGAGCTTGCGGAACGGGTAGAAAAGGCGGAAGAGGCAGAAATGGTAGAAGTGGCAGAAAAAACGTGAGACGTGAGATCTGGGATTTGAGACTTGAGTTGATTGGGATAAACAATTGAAAAATAGTATAAGCCACTCCCCCTTTTTCAGGGGGTTGGGGGGAAAAGGAGGGAACAAGAAGATACAATACCACAATTACAATACTCATGCCAATAAAAAGAGTAAACGGTAAAAGGAGTAAACAGTAATCAGTAAAAAGGACCACAGATTACTCAGAATTAAATCTAAAATACTGAATACTGAATACTGAATACTGAATACTGAATACCGATTACTGAATACCGATTACTGAATACCGATTACTGAACACCGAATACCGAATACCGAACACTGAATAGATAAAACAAACACAATACTAAATAAACAATGGCTATAAAAAATTCCCTGTATAGGCTCCTTGGTACCAAGATGATCTACAAGAATCTACCGTTCCTGTATTTCCTCTGTGGTCTTGGGGTGATCTATATATGGAATGTACATGAGGCTGAAAGGAATATCAGAAAAGCACAAACACTACAGACGGAATTGAGAGAAGAAAAATGGAGATATATGACGATCCAGTCGGATCTGATGTATCAGTCCACACCGACGATGATCGAGCGCAGTGTCGCAGAACAGGATTTACACTTTCTAACTAAAAATCCGGTGGTCATCAGATAACACCACAGATTAAGCAGATTGCGCAGAAAAAATAAACAACATAAACCAAGAAAAATCTTCCCCCACTAGAGATGAAAGAAGTTAAAAAAGAATTACTGATCAGAGTGTACATCGTCGCATTAGCGATGGTGGCTGTGGCAGGACTTCTTTTTTACAGGGTGGCTAAGATCTCCATCGTCGAAGGTGACCATTGGAGAAGTATGGGGGACAGTCTTTATCTGAAATATATACCTATCGTCGCAGATCGCGGTGATATCCTGGCAGCAGACGGAAGCCTGATGACGACATCACTTCCATTCTATGATCTGCACATGGATTTCAAAGCAGAAGGTCTGCACGAAAATATTTTCAAAGCAAATGTTGACAGTCTTGCTTATTACTTATCAAGAAATGTCAATACATCGATGAGCAGAACTCAGATGAGAGACTGGCTCATTCAAAAAAGAAGATCAGGTGATCGCTATGCACTACTCGCAAAAGGTGTAAGTATAAGAGATCTTGAACATATAAAAACATTTCCAATATTCAGATTGGGCAAAAACAAAGGTGGTCTGATCATCGATCCTCAGCATGTACGTGTCAAGCCATTTAAAATGTTGGCGAGCAGAGTGCTTGGTCTTGATCGTGACAATGCACAATCCATCGGTCTTGAACGCACGTTCGATGCATATCTGAAAGGTGAAGAAGGTCAACGTCTCGTACAGCGTGTCACCGGTGGTGCATGGATTCCGGTCAATGACCTGAGTGATCTCGAAGGTCAAAGAGGTTCTGACATCGTCACGACGATCAATCCTGAAATACAGGACATCGCTGAGTATGCTCT
>JBDUAU010000281.1:0-5552 GCA_040004485.1 Saprospiraceae bacterium | reverse complement strand
GCCTGGAAAAATTTCAGGAGAAGAAGGTCAAGTCTGTTTTTATTTTCAACAGGTTCAAGTCTGATGACATCCGTTTGTTTTCCGACAATAAGCTGGAGATCCGGTACGATTTCAACAATGATCTGACCCTGATGGCCCAATGCCTCTGAAATTCTTTTACGCAAAAAATTGAGCTGTTCATCCGGCTCTGTAAGTATCAGTTGACAATACGCATTCAACGCCTGAGTAAATGCGCTATACGGAATACTTCGATTATACTGATCAAACTTTCCGCGGATAAAATTACCCCGTTTAGCGGTGATCGGTTTATGAATTTCATTGATCAATGCGGTTTTACCGACACCCGAATAACCTGACACAAGGATCATTTTACCTTTTCCATCTGTCACTTCTTCAAATGCCTGCATCAATAAATCTGCTTCCTTCTCCCGCCCATAAAGTTTTTGGGGAATCTGGAATTTGGTGAAAACTTTATTGTGAGAAATTTCAAATTCAGGTATGTGACCTGTCTTATCCAGGAGTTGGATGCATCGCCTCAGGTCTGCCTCAAGTCCAAAACCTGACTGATAGCGGTCTTCTGCATTTTTGGATAGCAGGACTCTTATGATTTTTGAAACCTGCTTCGGTAATGTTAGATTAACCTCATCCGGCGGCAAAGGATAGAGTGCAAGGTGCGAGTGAATCAGCTTAAGCGGATCTCTCACCTCAAAAGGCAGATGACCTGTAAACAATTCATATAAAATAACACCAAGCGAATACAGGTCTGATCGATAATCCAGTATTCTGTTCATCCTGCCTGTTTGTTCGGGAGAAAAATAGGCTAGCGTTCCTTCCAACTGATCCGGATTGCTCAGGTGAATCGTCTTGACATCAATTTTGATAGCCTGGCCAAAATCAACGATATTAAGCTCCAGACTTTCAGGATTGATCAGGATGTTGTCCGATGTAAGATCTCTGTGGATAATATTTTTCTGGTGTATCTGTCCTAAAATATGGGCAATCTGCGCAGCAATAGATAATCTGTTATGCAGATTGAATTCTTTGTGGTTGAAATATTCCCGAAGCGTAATGCCGTCAAAATAAAGCGAGATGATACTAGGCGAGCCCTGAAGTATGCCTTTGGATATCACTTTTTTTATTCCGGGGATGTCCAGTTCATTCAGGATCGAATATTCATTATTGAATTTGAGGATACGTCTGGGATTTGCAAAATCTGATTTCAGCACTTTGATCGTGACAGTCCCGTTGTCAGATTCTTTTTTCTTATAGACAGTTGCATTAGCACTGTCATATATTTTTTCCAGGATTTCTTCCATGAGTCTTATACAGGTTTTTTGTTTCTATGGAATAAAGAAATAAGTTTATTGAATATACGGGTTATAAAAGTTTTAATGACAAGCCATATCACCTGGTCCTTTGGAATCGGATTCTCATCCATATGATTCAGATTCCACGAAGCCATAAAGCCATCACCGATTCTGAAGGTTGCATTTTTACCGCCACGTTCAGTGACAAGCAACGTGCGTAAAAAATGAAGAAAGAAATTGTCCAGCGCCAGTTGACCTGAGTCTGTAGCTACCATTCCGGGTCGGTCGGAAATGACTTCAAAATTTAAATCCTTTTGCACATGGTCCCTCAGATCAACATTAGAATTACCAATATCAATCTTCAGGTTATCACTTAAAATTGAAAAATTTTCAGGGCCATTAAATTCTTTGATAAACAGGATTAAAGTCTTTTCATCTAATAAAGGAACGGTTCTGGTAAACCAATTGATAAGTGCTTTGGAAAGTTCAGGCCCTGTACTATTGGGCAGCGTAAAATGTCGTTTGTAGATCAGGTTTTGCAGTTCCATTGCATCAGCATAAGATTCAGGTTCTAATTCCCTGCTGACACCCAATCCTCTTCCAAAAAGTTTCCAGCATTGAAAATAATTTTCTGCCTGTTCATCAGATATGACCACCCTCATTTCCCTTAAGCCCTCTATAATTTCAAGACTAAAGGTGTGAACAGCAAACACCATGTCTTCCTGGTTAACCGGATAACCGAAAACATCCGAATCATAATCACCCAGAGAAGTATCATACATTTTATGAAGAAGCCGGTACCTGATCATAGCATGCAATAACCGGAGTTTTTTTATTGACATCAATCCGGGATGATGCAGATTGAGTTGAATTGTTCCATCCGGAGATTTTATATACCAGCCTTCCTCCATCACATCAAGGACAAATTGCATGGTCTCCATGATACGTCTGTTGACATGCGCCACAAGAAGGGTAGTGAGTTTTAAAACTTCAATGGCCTGGGTATGCGCGTATTGTTTTAGCAATGAACGCACACCCAACGCAAAAGTGATCCATGGCCCATGCTTGTCAAAAATATCAGCTCCCTTCTCCAGGTATTCAATCTCTTTTGTATTAAATCTGAAATCATCAAAATTTTCAAAGTAAGCGATCAACTCTGGTGGGTCCGGAATCAATGAAGTGTTCAACCAGGTCTTTGTGAAGTCTCGTGAAACAAAAGACGAAATAAATGTACCGACATCGGCAGCGGAATGACCTTTAACGGCATCAAAAAGAGCTTTGGCTGCTTTATCTGCAAAGGGATCTCCTTGCTTTCGCATTTCGTCAAGTAATTCAGTAGTCCATTTTTTGGAATCACTCATCTAATGTGGTTTTTGTGCTGAGATGATATAATATCGCCACAGGTCTTTTCGATGTGCCTGATATTGGTAATAGGTAGACCATGTGTTTTTTGTTTGTGTTTTATTCCGTGCCCCTATCCACTCGGCCACTTTTGTGGTGATGATGCCGGGAAAAAATGAAAGATATAATCTGCGAATGCTTGGCTTTACATGTTCAGTTATATCACGTCCGCTGATGGATTTGAATCCGGCATTTTTTAATGCGTCATCAAACTGTTCTTTAGTGGCGTAAGATTTTATGGCCCATGAGTCCGTCCATTTTTTCATGAGTATGTCATCGGCTGAGCCTTCGGTCACAGGCTGGCTGTGAAAATCAGCTACCACTAATCTGCCTCCAGGTTTCAGTACCCGAAATGCTTCTTTTGTAAAATCAAATTTATCCCATGCATAGCACACGCTCTCAATCGCCCAGACGACATCAAACGTATTGTCGTCAAAAGAAGTGGAGAGATAATTTTGTTGGCTGAAATTGATCCTGTCTCCCAGATTGAATTTTGCTGCATTTTCCCGGCAGGTCTTTACTTGTTTGGCGCTCAGTGTGATACCTTCCACTTTGCAACCTATACTTGCCAGATAGATAGATGACCCACCAACTCCGCAACCTGCATCCAGGACATATTGACCCGGCCTTAATTCGGCTGCTGCCGCCACCTGCTTATTCATCATCTGAAGAGCGGCTCTATGGTGGGGTGTGTCTATGTTCCAGTAACCATAGTGCATGCACATCACTTCATCCAGTTGCCAGACCAGGGAGTAATCTACTTCACAGTGATCATAATAGTCGATGATTTCGGCTTCATTGAGAGGAGCAGGCATGTTTCAAAAGTAGAAAGATTTATGAAGGGAGCAAAGGCAGGCTGTATGGAGGATAGGGCATGGAGGATAGGGCATGGCCTATTAACCATTCATACTGTCTTCAGCCTAAAACTAATACTCCAAAAAAAAAGGCCAATCTTTTTACAGAAAGGCCTTTGTATTAAAAATCAACTTTCATCAATGTGTTTTTCGAAAACGGGGCAGTGAGTGGTTGATTCGAGATATCATCTTTATATAATCTAAATTCATTTCCGGATTTTAATTCCGGGGTACACTGGTAAATCTGCCATTGTTTCGCTGGAATGTAAAGAGGTCATTAAAATTAACATCCCCATTCATGTTATAATCTGCAATGAAGTACCTGCCAAAATATCCACTTTGATTTTGCCATTTGATAAGGTCACCAAAGTTAGTATCGGTATCAGCGAAATTGGATGATGTCTGATCTCCGTTACCCGCAAACATTGCAAAGATCCCAGGTAAAATTTCTTTTTCACCTGCATATAGTCCTGTTCCTGCCGGGTCGTCAATATAACTTTGTTGCGCGCGGAAATCGTAAGTGATGGTATTTGATATAACAGGTACTGAAACATCCGACATTACAATCAGGTGACTCCTGTGTTCGATGACCAGATAGTATGTAGCCGATACATCTATATCACAACAAGTGAAAGGTTCGACGAACTCAATATGACCATCCCTATGTAAGAGAGCTGCTGCTTCACAGACAGGACCGCCTAATCCTTCAGGATTGTCTCTGAGGCTAACTAGTACCCAATCCGTCACTGTAGGGGGATAGCCTGCATCTGCGAATGATGGATTCCCGTTGGAATCATATGCATCTCCTTCAGTGCCGATGTAATTCCATGGTGCTATGAAATAAGGCTGACCTGGAGGGCAATAATAATTCCCGTTGAATGCATCTACCATAGTTTGACCCGGTAGCACCCGAAGGTCATTAAGTGTAGTCCTCATTGGAAGATAATTGAACGGCTGACCGTTTGCAAGCGTAGTTGATCCTTCAATATATACCCAGGCATAGATTTGAATACATGCACTGATGGTAAGTGTCACTGAAGCTTCATCATCATCTGCCAGGCCATCATTAAGGTCATCTGTGTTTTCATCTGTCATAGGGTCGCTGTCCGGATCGAATTGATCGCTATGGATGATTTGGGCTCTATTCGTATGATCTCCAATGGCATTGCCCGAAGCTACTATTGTGAGCGTGGCATTTGAAGCATTTGCAAGGCTGCCTATTGTCCATATACCGGTAGAGGCTATATAATCACCCTGAGAAACAGTGTGGCTTATATACGTATATCCGGAAGGTAATGGATCAGAGGCTATGATACCTGTAGCTCCATCCGGTCCACTGTTATTAACGATGATCGTGAAGGTGGCCTCATTGACAGTATTATCATAAACACCAGTTTTTGTTAAGGAAAGATCAGCGCATCCTGTGACTGTTACTATCGCTGTACAGCTTGAGGAATTTCCACATGCATCTGACACAGTGAAGACAACAACATTCTGACCTGCATTACTGCATGAAAAACTGGAAGGGCTTACTATCATGGTTACTGCTCCGCAGCCTCCGACAGCACTTCCGATTTGTTCAGGAGTGATTGTGGCAATTCCTGAAACCGGGTCAAGTCCAACGGTAATATCCTGGGTCTGACAAACCGGAGGAATACCAACTACTGAGATGGATTGAATGCATGTGCTGCTATTGTTGCAGGCATCTGTGACTGTCCACAGGCGTTCAATATTGAACTCCAGCATGCAGGGCGCCAACAATGTAATCATATCGGTGTATGTGATGACCGGATCAGGATCGCAATTATCTGTTGCTGTTGCAAATCCTGTAAAAGCTGGCAAAGGATCTGAACTGCATTGGATCGTCATACTGGATGGACATGTCAACACAGGGGCGGTATTATCCTGGACTGAAATTGTCTGAATGAAATCAGGACTTGTATTGCCACAGTTATCTGTAAAAGTCCATATCCTGATTCTTACATAATTC
>JBDUAU010000402.1:0-5562 GCA_040004485.1 Saprospiraceae bacterium | reverse complement strand
TCGTTCGCCTACTTCTTTTACATAACGGGCCAGCTGTCTCGATTTTCCATCATTCTCCAGGCCCATGGTGCGGATATTGAGTATAGCCTTTCCTGTATCCTGCACAGAAAAGGCTTCGCTGAACACACGGATTTGGGTATTGCCAGTGATATTGGTTTCATTGCTATTGTTGCTTCCGATGATGTCATTGTTGAGTACGGCTTCGATAGGCCAGTTTTCCTTCCTTGCTTTTTCCGACATAAAAGTGGATCCCAGCAGACCTTGTTCTTCACCACTGACAGCGACAAATATGATCGTGGATGGAAAAGAAGATTTACTCATGATCCTGGCACATTCGATTACGGCGGCCACTCCACTGGCATCATCATCAGCACCCGGAGCATCATCGGTTCTGTTCATCACATTGCTGCGCATGTTGTCAAGATGTCCGCTGATGATGAAAATTCGTTTATCATTCGGGTCCGTTCCCTTCAAAGTGGCGACCACATTTCCAAGCAGGACGGAGGTGTCGATTCGTTTTCCATCTTTTTGTAAGGTGACGGTATCAATGATTGCTGTCATGCGTCCACCTGCAGATTTTGAAATTTCAATAAACCTACTCAGAACCCATTCACGCGCTGCACCAATGCCCCGTTGTGGATCTGTCTGCGTGCTGAGTGTATTCCGGGTCCCAAAGCTTACGAGCTTCAGGATATAGGATTTGAGTGAATCTTTTGAAACCTCACTGACCATCCTTTCAATCTGAGGATCTTTTTGGATGATAGTTTGTGCAAACACAGAAAAGTGCAGCAGCGTGGCAAGAATGGGAATAAGCAGTTTTTTCATAAGCATTTGATGAATAAAATGAATTACCAATTCATGAAAATTGCAAATAAAGAAGAATCTCCTAAGATTGAGACAAATTGAAGGGGTAAAGTAAAATTAAATCTTATTCAAAGATCCTGGTCTGGATGCTCAGGATTATCCATGCTTAAATCAGATGGATAAAAATTCCGGGATAAATACCCAGGATAAGACTTAAAACAACGCACACAATCATCACGATCAGATAAAGTGGCGTTGGTTTCACAGCCACATCATCCGCATCCTTCGTATACATCGCCAGGATGACTTTGAAATAATAATAGACCCCGATGATGGAAGCCACAACAGCTACAACAGTCAACCAGATATATCCATTCTTAATAGCTTCAGAGAAGATGTAATATTTTCCAAGGAAACCTGCAAGAGGAGGGATACCCGCCAATGACAACATACTCATCGTAAGCAGCGCAGCCATCAATGGATTCTTTTTTCCGAGCCCATTAAATGCACTGATGCTCTCATATTTCATCGCAGAGAAAACAGGAATCGCTACAGCAAATGCGCCGATCGTAGCTAGAACATAAGCAGTGCCATAGAATAAAAGAGCAGAAGATGAATTGGTCTGAAGACTAAGAATAGCCAGAAGCATATAGCCTGCATGTGATATTCCTGAATAAGCAAGAAGTCGTTTGAAATTATCCTGGGTGAGTGCTATGAGGTTGCCTAAAATCATCGTGGCTGCAGCAACGATCATCAATATATCTCCGGTGTAATCATGAACTCCGATCAATCCATGAACCATCAAACGATAGAATGCAGCAAAGAAAGCCACCTTGACGAGTGTAGCCATCGTAGCCGTCACCAAAGATGGCGAACCTTCATACACATCAGGACTCCAGAAATGAAAAGGTACTGCGGCCACTTTAAAAAGAAGCGCCATTGTCATCAACATGGTGCCAATGAGAAACATAGGCGAAACTGCACCTGCAGAAACATAAGCCGCGATTTTATCGAGTTCAAATGATCCACTCGCTCCATATATCAACGCGATACCAAACAACAAGACTCCGGATGCAAATGATCCCATCAGGAAATATTTGAATCCCGCTTCATTGGATCGTATATCAAACCTCCTGCTCCCCGCCATGATATATAAAGAGATCGAAACAATCTCAATACCGAGAAAGAGCATCACTAAATTCCAAAAACTAAACAAGACAAGCGTACCGGATAATACAAACAGTAAAATAGCCAGATAGTCACTCAGGTGATGAGGCTCGTCTTTATAAAAATCTGAAGACAAAGCAAATATCAATGCAGCTGTAAATATCGAAAGGCCACTGAATGCAATGGAGAAATGATCGATGCGCATCATGCGGGACATATCCATTCCGCCAAGGATGATCGGTGCAGTCTGCGCCCATTCAAGAATATTGATATAAAAGATAGCTGCAAGGCCGGCGATGATCACGGGGACTAAAATCTTTCGCAGATTTAAGATTTCCGCCACCAGGCAGAACATTCCGAGACAACACGTATAGATTAAGACGTTCACTATCCGAATTAATTAATCGATTTATTTAATATCAGTTGCAATGCAGGTTCGGCAAGTTGCAGAATTGGTTTTGGATATACGCCCAACACAATGACAAGCACAACAATCATCCCCAACGCCAGCATTTCATTCCATTGCAGATCTGTAAAGCCTTCCGCAGGCAGACTTGTAGGGCCCAGCATTACTTTCTTAAACATACGCAACATGTACACAGCACCAAGGATGATGGTCAATCCGGCAAAAACAGATAACCATGTATTGTATTCATACACCCCATACAGAAGGAGAAATTCTCCAATGAATCCATTCGTCAAAGGCAATGCTACACTTCCAAGCAGGATAACCATGAAGACAGTGGTGAATTGCGGAGCTTTATTTCGTATTCCACCCAGTCCATACACATCCTGGCTTCCGGTTCGGTTGAATATAATATCTGCACAAAAAAACAATCCAACGACATTGATACCATGTGCGATCATTTGCACAACACTTCCCTGCAATCCCTGGATATTGAATGCAAAAATTCCTGCAGAAATTAATCCAACGTGTGCAAGTGATGAGTAGGCCAATAAATTTTTAAGATTCTTTTGTTTGATCGCAATGATCGATGCATATACGATACCGATCACACATAATGCAATGGCCAATGGACCCCAGTGTGCCACACCTAGCGGTAGAATCGGCAGCAACCATCTGATCAGACTATACGTCCCCATCTTCAACATGATACCGGATAGTAGCATCGTCCCCTGCGTAGGTGATTCGCGATAAGTGTCAGCCTGCCATGTATGAAATGGAACAATTGGAATCTTGATGGCAAATGCCAGGAAAAACATCCAGAATAACCAGCTCTGATTTTTGGCACTGACTGCTGCTTGATATAATTCGCGGATGTCAAAGGTGTGTGCAGGATTGTACCAATACAACATGATAAATCCAAAAAGCATCAATAAACTGCCTGCAAGAGTATAGATAAAGAACTTGAGTGTTATCGCAACACGGTTTTCTCCACCCCATTGCAATGCTATAAAATAAATCGGTATCAGCGCAAGCTCCCAGAAGATATAATACAATAAACCATCCATCGCCATGAACACACCGAGGAGTGCAAACTGCATCATCAGGATGAGGGCGAAATAACTTTTAGCTCTTGGGATAATGCGATTGAAAGCTGATAATATAATGATCGGCGTAAGGAAATTCGTCAACAGGATCATTAATAAACTCAGACCATCGACAGCGAGATGAAAACTGACTTTAGGATATTCGATCCACGGCTTGAATACATAAAAGGCATCCGGTCCTTCCGTTAAGAATTTTGAAACGGCAAATCCGGATATCGCTAATTCGATGATCGCAAAACCCAATGCCAGCTTCGCGGCCATTTTGTGGCCCGCCAGGAAGACGAACAACGCGGCAGCTAACGGAAAAAATAAGAGGAGTAATGTTATCATCAAATCAATAATCGAATTATGAAAAGTACGACCATGCCAATCACCATTGCAAAAACATAGAAACCGGTATTACCTGTTTGCAATAGCCTTAATGTCTTTCCACTGAAATCTACCAGCCAACCTGAACCATTGACCACACGGTCGATGATCATCTTGTCAATCCAGTTGCCCGCAAAGGTTGATAATCTGAATACAGGCTGTGAAATAAATTTTTCATAAAATTCATCCACATAAAATTTATTGTAAACCAGTTTTTCAAATCCTTTGAGAGAGGCTTCATCAGGAGATAATTGATGGAGAGTAATGTATCTGTTACGTGCAAATAGTATAACCAGAATAGCTCCAAATCCCGCCAATGACATCAGTCCGATTTCAAGAGTATGACTGAGGGCTTCAGTATGATTTAGAAATCGAAGAGATCCCTCTGTAACACCTGATAAGTATGTATCAAGCCAATGTCCAACATTGAAGACACTCGGCAAACCAATTAATCCACCAAATATAGATAGGAAACAAAGAACAATAAGCGGTACAGTCATCGTCCATGGTGACTCATGCACATGTGATCGTGTTTCTTCTGTTCCTCTGAATGTGTTAAAAAATGTCAGGTATATAAGTCTGAACATATAAAAGGCCGTCAGGAATGAACTGAATGAAAGAATAATCCATACCGTTTTATTCTGTTCATACGCCTGAGCGAGTATTTCATCTTTTGAAAAGAAGCCTGATAGAAGTGGAAATCCTGATATGGCTAATGCAGCTATCAGCATAGTTATAAATGTGATGGGGATTAGTTTTTTAAGACCCCCCATGTTGCGTATATCCTGCTCTCCGTGTAATGCATGTATAACACTTCCTGCTCCAAGGAATAATAATGCTTTGAAAAAAGCATGTGTCACCAGATGGAATATTCCGCTGCTGAATGCACCAAGGCCCAATGCTGCGAACATTAATCCAAGTTGCGATACAGTAGAATAGGCCAATACTTTTTTAATATCATTTTGTTTTAATCCGATCACAGCTGCGAATAGTGAAGTAGCTACGCCGATAAATAGTATTACCGTCAATGTCGTTGGCGCCATTGCAAAAAGAACATTGGAACGAACTACCATATAAATGCCGGCAGTGACCATCGTAGCCGCATGGATTAAAGCAGATACGGGAGTAGGCCCGGCCATCGCATCAGGCAACCATGTATACAATGGCAGTTGTGCAGATTTTCCAATTGCTCCTACGAATAAGAGAAGTGTAATGGTAATCAGAATCCCATCGTCGGGCGTAAGTCCTGCAGCGAGCTTTTGTACTCCACTGAATTCAAGTGTTCCGAAATGGAAGAGAATAAAAAACATGCCCAGTAAAAAGCCAAGATCGCCGATACGATTCATGACAAATGCTTTTTGAGCGGCATCATTATAAGCTTCATTCTTAAACCAAAAACCAATCAACAGGTAAGAACATAATCCTACACCTTCCCATCCGATAAACATGACGAGATAATTACTACCCATGACCAACAGAAGCATGAAGAAAATAAAGAGATTCATGTAAGTAAAAAACCGGTTGAATCCATCATCACTTTGCATGTATCCGATGGAGTAAAGATGAATCAGAAAACCGACACCTGTCACCACAAGCATCATGATGATGGTGAGGGGATCAATCTGTATTCCAAATGAAATATCAAGACCGGATACAGCTATCCAGTTGAATAAATCAATATGGATCAAATCATGAACACCTATACTTTTG
>JBDUAU010000398.1:0-18787 GCA_040004485.1 Saprospiraceae bacterium | reverse complement strand
AGTTTTATTCTCATCGAGTACTCCTTCCTGCATAGCAGCAAGCGCAAGGATTGGTTTAAAAATAGAACCGGGAGGATACTGCGCCATCACAGATCTGTCAAAAAGAGGATTCAGTGTATCACTTTGCAGCTTTGCAAAAACCTCTCCGCGCATCCTCGAAATTGATAATTCATTCGGATCATATCCGGGCGAACTGATCATCGCCAATATCTCACCTGTCGATGGTTCAATGGCAACGATGCTTCCTCTTTTATTTTGCAGAAGTTCCTGTCCATATTCCTGAAGGATGTGATCAAGAGAAAGAATGATATTATCTCCCGATATCGCGAGTGAATCATGCCGTCCATTATCAAGGCTCTCAATTTCACGGCCAAGATTGTCTTTAAGAATATACTGCGCCCCTTTTGTTCCCCGCAAAAAATTTTCATAATAATTCTCTACACCCGTTGACCCACAATAATCACCAGGCACATATGTTCCATTGGACTTATCTATTTTATTCTGATCCACCTCAGACATGTATCCAAGTATATGCGCGCTATGATTTTCAAAATATCCTCGTGCACTTCTGAGTTCTCCATAAAACCCGGGAAACAAATGCAGAAATTCCTGGATATACTGAAACTTGTTAGCCGGAATATGTTCCATAAACGTAAACGGAATCGACTTTGAAAACCGAAGTGATTTCCAGTCTTTTTCGAGCCGCTCTCTGTATGTGGATTTATCAATTTCAAGCAATTGACACAGAAGTGCAGTGTCAAGGTTCTTAGGAATCTGGTTGTAAACCACTTTCAGATCGTATACCGGAATATTGTGAACCATAAGATGGCCATTGCGATCCAGGATAAGTCCTCTGCCCGGATACAATGTGCGTCGAACCAATGTCGTTCGTTCTGCTTTCTGCCCATATGTTGGATCGATCAGTTGCAACCACCCTGTCTGCAGAATTAAAATACATGCAACAAAAATGATAAACCGCTTAATCCAGATGGTCCTGTCCGATTCGCGTTCTTTATTCATTATTTGCGGGGATTAAAAAGCAGATGATAACCCATGATAGCCATCATGGATAACAAAAACGTCAGGAAAGTTTTGAGCAGTATCTTTCCTATAAATACAAACGTAAATATCTCAGCTGTAAAATACAGGAATACATGCACGATCAGACAAAGAGCCGTATAGGCCAGTAGCCAGTTGATACCCATCGAGTGTCTGGTGGGGCTCATGGTGAGCTGGTATCCTCCTCTTGGCTCAATGGAAGCCAGGATAATCCCTCTTGCATACGCCATCGCTGTCAAGGCAAAGGCATGAACACCTACCGTATCATAAAACATATCAATAAACAATCCCATTAAAAAACCAATAATGATGACATAGTGTCGTGTCATTCGGATAGGCAGCAGGAGAATAATAATAGGATAAATGAAGATGTCAGCGTAAACCCACAACCATTGACTGCCTGAGCTGATCCGCTTAAGAATGAGTACCTGAAAGATCAGGAAGAGGATGCCCCGGATTATATGTTTTAAGGTCTCCCTGTTCACTGGACGACCGGTTGAGTATCTTTGTAATCCACTACATAAACTCTGTCCAGCCGGGAAATATCTTCTTGCAATTTTACTTCAATTGAATAGTAATTGCTTCCACCTTCGGTCCAGAATCGATTGACAGTCCCGATAAATATCCCCCTTGGATAAATGAATGAATAACCGCTTGTGATGATCGTATCCCCTACCAGTATGTCAGCCTGTCTCGGAATGGCTTCAAGGATCATGTAGGCGGGATTAATTTCTTTCCACACCAAAGAACCAAAGAAATTATTTCTTTTGATCGAAGCGCTAATACGTGCAGCACTGTGTAGAATCGAAATTGCGGTAGAATATTGATCGCCGACTTCATCCACAATACCTGCTATTCCGTGCGGGCTGATCACCCCCATTCCATTGCGTATTCCATCACGGGCTCCCCGGTCAATTGTAAAATGATTGTTGCGTTGGTTGATTGAATTATTAATGACACTGGCATTGATGATCTTGAATGGTTCCAGAATACAACTATCCAAAGGTTTGTCTGTCACTGCATAATGCTGGAACGTCCTTTCCATGTTAATAAGCTCAGTTTTGAGCTCCGCATTTTCATGGGCAAGGCTGTCGGCTACCATTCTCAGATGTCCATATTTATAGGCATTGTCGGCCATCTTGTACAGCTTACCCGAAAACACAGCTGACGAATTGAGGAAAATAGCATGCTGATCTTCATTGTACCGCACGATAAAGACAAGTGCGACGATTTCAAGTAGCACAAACAATAGGAAGGCTGAATACCTGAATATGAACAGGAGTAGGTTATTCATGTATCAGGCGAAGATATACTGATGACCAGACTTAGTGAACGTAATCAGACACGCTTTCTGTCTATAAGGAAGGAAAAACGGTCAGTATTTTTTAGTGCGATTCCTGTACCCCTTACAACTGCACGAAGAGGTTCTTCGGCTACATGCACCGGCAGTTTTGTAATGCGTGATATACGCTTATCCAGCCCGCGAAGCAATGCCCCTCCACCTGTCAGGTATAAGCCGGTCTTATATATGTCTGAAGCAAGTTCCGGCGGAGTACTCTCCAAAGCCTTCAGAATCGCTTCTTCAACCGTTACAATCGACTCATCAAGTGCTTCGGCTACTTCTGCATAGCTAATCGTTATCTGACGTGGGATACCTGTGATCAGATCCCTTCCATTGACAGCAAAATCAGGTGGTGGATTGTCAAGTTGCTTAAGTGCAGATCCGACGTGTATTTTAATTTGCTCCGCTGTACGCTCTCCGATCAGAATATTCTGATTGCGCTTCAGATAATCGACAATATTCTGTGTGAATTCATCTCCTGCCGTCCGGATACTTTGATCAGTCACGATACCGGATAGGGCTATCACGGCTATTTCAGTAGTTCCACCGCCGATATCAATGATCATATTTCCTACAGGCTCCTCCACATCAAGCCCTATACCCAGCGCAGCCGCCATAGGTTCGAATATGAGGAATGTTTCTTTGGAATCAACGTGGTCTGCAGAATCAAAGACAGCACGTTTTTCAACCTCAGTAATACCGCTTGGAATGCAAACGACCATCTTAAGGTGGGTAAAGAATCTGCGCTTGGTGCCGATCATATTGATCATGCCCTCGATCATATTCTCAGCAGCCTGGAAGTCAGCAATGACCCCGTCTTTGAGCGGCCTGATCGTCTTAATGTATTGATGCGTTTTTTCGTGCATCTGCATAGCCCGGGTGCCCACAGCTATGGTTTGACCGGTCCTGGTATCAATCGCTATGATAGAAGGTTCATCGATCACTATGACTCCGTCCTGGATGATCAGCGTGTTCGCTGTGCCCAGATCAATAGCGATCTCTTGTACAAAAAGACTAAATAATTTCATGCGCCTGACTAACTTGACCTAATCAACTCTTTATCCAAAAGGGAGTTGTTTAATTTGTTGGAATTCCTTTCATTTTTCCGGATTATTCGCATGGGTCGCCATCCGTTTTTTCTTCAAAGGGGCTACAAAGAAACCGTTTTTTCCAAAATAAAGGAAATTTACCTGAAATCAGCTCCTGGCAGGCTTTTTCCGGGGTTTAAGGATTTGTCTATTTAACCACTACAGTTACACATTTATCAAGATCAAGGTACTCATTTGCAAGGTCTCGCAATCTTTCTGCTGTACAGTTTTGAATGGTAGAAATAAGCGTATCAAACTGGCCATCTTCCAGGCTTTCAATTTTCATCGTTTTGATATAATCCATCGAAGCAAAAGGCCCATCGAGCTGCGTCATCAGATGTCCCATGAGATAATTCCTTGCCATGCTGAGTTCTGCCTCAGGAATAAGCTCAGACCGAAGTTTGTCGGTTTCTCCCTTGATGGCACGAATCACCTTTTCAACATTGTCAGTAGCCGTCTCTGTGCTGATGTAAAAACATCCATCTTCTGCAAATGAATCCACGCTTGAATAGATACCATACGTCATGCCCTGATTCTCGCGGATTTCAGTCATCAGCCGGCTGCCGAAATATCCACCCAGAATGGTGTTCAACAAAAACAAACCATTGAAGTCCGGATGGTTTTGAGGAAAGAGCTTTCTGCCTATTCTTATAGCAGCCTGATGCGCCTGGGGACCCGGAATCTCTATTAAGCCCATTCTGCTCGTTATTTCACGGGCGCCCTGTGGGGCTGCGCCATTGACATGAGCAGGCTTCCACTGACCAAGAGTGTTTTGAATAACATCCATTTCCGTCTGACCAAAACTGCCTGATACAAACACCATACCCCTGTCAGGATGAAGATGGTGCGAATGATGGTACCGGAGATCATTGGTTGTTATGGCCAGGTAATCTTCAGGATTGGCATTGTGGCCATATGGATGACCCGGTCCGAAAATGGCCTCAGTGAGGTGCCTGTAGGCAAGAACCTCATTCTTTTTAAGATCAATCTGAAGACGTTCTACTTTATTGTCAGCATATAGTTTTAATTCATTGGGATCAAAAGCAGGCATCCTTATTACATCCGTGATGACATCCATGAGCTCAGGCAGAAAACGAGTCAACGTGAATAATCTGACGCGAATCGTATCAACCCCACCACGGGTTTGAATAGTTGCTCCGCGTGATTCGATATGCTCGGCCAATTCAATAGATGTCATTTTTTGTGTGCCTTCTGCCAGCAACCCAGCCATAAATTCAGCAACACCAGGCCTGATATCATGACTTCCGCCTGATCTGAACACCACCTCGACCCTCATGACCGGCTCAGATCCACCACCTATGAAATACACAGGCATGCCGTTAGCCAGCCGTAGGGATTCATAAGCGGGAAGCTTTAATTCTTTTATTGCCTGGATAGGAGGTTGTTCTTCTAAAGGTGCCATAGGTCAAAAGTACTAACTAAGAATAGCAAGCATACAATTGCGGCCAGTAGTATATTTTTAGTGTTCCTTCAAGGGTTGCCGTTTTTATCGTGACTACTGTTAACTTTACGGCATCCGGGATCCTCCCGGCAGCATCATTTCATACGATTTAACCTTTAGGATAAATGGAATTTAAAGTCTCATCAGGTGATTTATTAAAACATCTCAATATAGTAGCTGGCGCTATACACACAAATCCAATACTGGCGATCACTGAAGATTTTCTGGTTGACATCCGCAAAGGTGTCATGACGCTCACCGCCACAAACCTTGAGACAAGTATCTCCACTCGAATGGAAGTTGAAAGCAAGGAAGATGGCTCTGTGGCCATTCCTGCAAAAATTCTTTTAGAAACACTTAAAGCACTGCCTAATCAACAAGTCTCTTTTGATATTGATCAGGATCAGAGATCTCTCGTGTTGACGACTGAAAACGGAATGTACAAGATGGCTGTAGATCCGCCTGATGATTTCCCCGCACTACCGTCTTCTGATGATAAAGAGATATTGATTCCCGTCGCTCATCTTCTTGCTGGTATCAACTATACCATATTCGCTACAACATCGGATGAGATGCGTCCTGCCATGACCGGTGTCAATGTGGTCGTGGATTTCAATAAGATAAGTTTTGTCGCCAGCGATGGTCACAAATTAGTACGCTATCATGCCTTGGGTACGTCAACTGAACAAACCGGTTCATTCGTTGTACCTAAAAAAGCAATGGCCCTTCTTCGTGGTGCTGCACCAACAGAAGGAAACACATATTTGAAATACAACAAATCACATGTGTTTTTCCGTTTCGATGATACTCAGGTGATCTGCAGGTTGATCAATCAATCCTATCCTGATTTCAACGCCGTCATTCCGGTCAATAATAAAAATGTTCTCTATATCAGCCGCACACATCTCCTCGGTGCATTGCGAAGAATAAACATTTTTGCTAACAGGACTACAAATCAGGTTTTCTTCCGTCTTGCTGACAATAGCCTAACCATCACGACAAAAGACATGGATTTTTCCAATGAAGCAAGCGAACAACTAAGCTGTGAGTTTGAAGGCGATCCAATGGATATCGCATTCAATGCTCGGTTCTTTATTGAACTGCTCAATGCACTGAGTCAGGAAGATATCCATATGACCATGTCCGTCCCCAGCAAACCGGTCCTGATCTATCCCGACGAACAAATCGAACACGAAGAAGTGATGATGCTCATCATGCCAGTAATCATTTACTAGTAACGAGTAACGAATAACGAGTAACGAATATTTCTTACTATACTCGTCACTCGTTATTCGTTACTCGTCACTCGTCACTCGTCACTCGTCACTCGTCACTCGTCACTCGTTATTCGTTATTCGTTATTCGTTACTCGTTATTCTTTTCTCGTTATTCTTTTCTCACTTCAACAGAAAACGAAAGTGCACATTAAACGTCCTTCCCAAAAGCTCTGTTTGTTGAGTTACATACAATCCTTTTTCTCCGCCTATTCCTTTATCCCTTGACACTCTTCCGATGTGCTCGAGATCACTTATATTTTCATGATTGGTAGCATTGATAAGCGATATGCCAAACTGCGCAGGCTGATGAAAACAATTGAATGAATAGTCCAATCCCAGATCAAGACTAAAATACGGAGGCAAATATCTGAATGACTGATTCGGGTCACCCATACCTATGCCATCTCCTCCGTCTATTCTTACCAGGCTCAGATAAGGCGCCTTGGTTTTATATGTCATCAGTGAATTGAGAGAGAATCTTCCGATTTTATAATCTGCTGAAAGCTTAACCTGGTGTCTCCTGTCTTCTTCCGGTGAGAAAGGTTGGCCGTTGAACAACATATCAAAGCGTTCTGAAATCTTGCTCAACGTGTACGACAATGTAGTCTCAAAATTATTTTTCTTGTACGCCATCATCAGATCCATTCCTGCTGTCCAGCCATCACCACTAAACAGACGGTAGAATTCGCCGGGAGATGTATGATCATCATGAGAAGGATCTGGTCGCAATGCCCGTATATTAATCAACCCATCCAGTTTTTTATAATATACTTCAACATCTACATTCAGATTGGATGAAGTATAGCCTGCACCTGCCATATATTTATCAGACTTCAATACCGGATAGCCGGCATCAGGCTCACTAAGTGCAAGAAATTCTACTTCACGCCCATATCTGTTTTCAAGTGTCAGTTGCTGTATGGCCTGAATATTTTTTGAATACGACGTTTTAAGTGTCCAGTGATGATCAGGGAAATAATTAAGAAGTATATGTGGCTGTGCATATATCTTTGACGTACTCACTAAATGTGTCAGACGGCCACCCAAAGTCAACTGAAGATTTTTGATCACCCCTATCCTATACTCTCCAAATAATGTTGTCTCGAATTCTTGTTGTGCTTGTGTCAGGTAGGGAGTGTTGTTTTCTTTCGCCAGCAAATCTATTTTATGTCGCTGCAGATCCACTCCGATTTTATATTCCTGATCTCCCGGGAAATCCTTTGCAATAAAAGCCTTTAATCCTCCTGTCAGCAAATGACTATTCTGTAATCCGGAGTTTTCAAAGCTATGATGAATGTTGTGTTGAAACTCTTCAAGAGAGGATTCATATGTTGAGCTCTTCTCAAAGGATGATATAAACCCATCAAGGTTAAAGGTGGATTTATTTAAAATCGGTGATTGATAATCAAACGCCATTCCTTCGTTCTGCCACTTATCCTTGTTATTAATTTCCTGATTCACGGAGAGGATTTCATTCCCCTGCTCCGTAATTTCAAATTTAGACGCAATGTTTGTTTCGAGATGATCCCGGCTCTTGAAGTATGATAGTTCAAGATTACTTTGATGTCCTATTCCGGCCCGAAGACCAAGATTAATATCATAAAAATTAAATGTCGGCTGCTGAGAAGATGTATACTCATTATTGTCCTTAGAGAATCCCGGCTTGTTACTAAAATTTGAAACTGAGCTATCGCTTAAGGCTTTGTTCAGAACGCTTGTGTGTGAGACCCTTCCCCCTGCAGTAAATCTTACTTTGGGTGAAATATCCCAATTCGCCGACATAGAAGATAGCAACAGATCTGTATCAAGTATAAGCTTGGAGCCCCGCATATCATGATCCGAATCTATACTGATAAGGCCATCAACTCTTCCTCCATATTCCACCGGCATATTGTTTTTGTACAATTTCACAGACGAAAAATAATGTCCGTTAAATGCGCTGAAGATGTTGTAAAAATGATACGGATCATATACCGGCAGTCCATCCATGAGCACCAATGAATTCTCTGCATCACTTCCCCTCAGACGAATGCCCTGATCAGATGAAAAATGTGTATACCCTGTGAGTCCGTTGATGAGTTGTTCGGAATTTCCATTTAACAATTGATCCACCGAAAAAAACTGGTATCCTTTAAGATCAATCGATTGTTCATCCCTGTTGAATGACGTTTGCTGAAAGGGCACGACGATAGTCACCTGCTTCAACGGAATAGTATTCAATTCCATACTAACCCTTTGTTGTCCATTACCCACAAAAGACTGTACAGTCATAGTCATCGTTTTAAATCCCAGATAGCTCACCAGGATTGTGCCTGATGTTTCACTTACATGAAGTGTGAAGTATCCGTTTTCATCCGTGAACACACCACGTGTTGATTCGCCCAGACTCACGGCTGCGAAGGGCAAAGGGACTCCATCATGATCTACGATTATTCCTTTTAATTCTATGGATCCGGAGCCTTGCCTGGGAGCGGTCTCCCTTCTCAGCATAAGTTTATTCCCATCTACGATTTGATAAGAAATATTTGTACCTGCAAGCAATTGATGAAGCAGGTCTTCAATATTTGCATTTTTTAAACCTGAAAGGCGGATAGAGTCGAGAGCGGGTATGAGCTCAGGCGCAAGGGCAAGATCAACATGATACTGTTTAGAAATTCTGGATATAAATGAATCAAATCCGGACACCTGGCTATAGGATAGCACAGTACAAGACATGAAAAAAATAAGAAGAATAATTCTTGTCCGGAATAAATTCATATGCGATCAACGGGATATAGTTACCGTTTTATCAGAAATCTTTGCGGTGAGATGTAGTGGCCAGGTGATCATATAAACTGCTTTTTCAAGATCGCCTGATTCAAAAAGGCCGTTGATCTTCATGTCCTCAATTCCGGGAGATAGTTTGACTGTAACATCGTATTGACGCTCAAGTTCACTTACCACCATGGATAGAGGTTGATTTTCAAATGTAAATTTACCCCGCGTCCAATCCGGTGTATTCGCAGAAGGATCAAATTGATTCAATTGAAGATTATCCTGCATTCTGGCCGCAGTGCATCGCTGACCGCTGGTGATTTCAACCTTATCATTTGGCTGCTGCTCCACTTTTACCTTTCCTGTGTAGCAACTGACTTCAAAGCGGCCTGGGCGTGAGATCACATTAAAACTTGTTCCTACTACAGTCACATTGCCCTGGGGTGTGATGACTGTAAATTTGCTTCCGGGAGTTACTTTAAAAAACGCTTCTCCTTCCATACTGATCTCACGGTCCTGCTGAAAGTGTTTTTCATTGTACTTTATTTTTGAACCGGCATTCACGGTTACAATACTTGATTCGGGTAGCTTTATATCGGCCGTCACACCAGGCACTACGATTATGTTCTGAACTCCTGATGAAACATTGAACCATACGAAAAGTGCAATAGCAGCTGCTGCAACAAGACTCCAGCGAATAATAAGACTTCGTGTTTTAAAATTTTTCTTTTTCCCTGAGATGGCAGAAGATATGTTCTTCCACAATTCGTGTTTGGCGTTGATATCCAATGTGGTCGTTGATTGTCCCGACATCATCTGCACGATATACTTCGCCTCGTCTGATATAGACAGCCGATCCGGATATGATTGTTGCCATTGAATCCACGCCTGGTCATTCTCACCATACTGAACCCAACGTATAAAAGAATCTTCACCGGCCAATTCCGGTGCTGAAAGTAATTTGTATCTATCCTCCATCTGCCCCCATATTTTATTTCATAAATAATTCATCGAGGAGTTTATCCCGGGTATCTGATGTGTAATTAATTCTGCATTGAGCCGAACCGCTTGTCATGATGCTGATGCAATCGCCATGTGCATCGGCTTCATCCAGGTGTTCACGGTTTAATGCGCAATGCCCTAATTCATGAAACACAAGAAACTCCTTTTCTAAATCCGTTCCACTATTCCAGTATGTTCTGTCGATGATGACCGTATTCGGCTTGTTCGGATCATGTGCACATTGGCCAATGACATTGGGTGTATTGATCTCTTTTATATAACCACTGACTCTGGCGGCTTCATAATCAATAGTCACGTTCCTTTTCGCTCCCTCCACTACAAAACGATCAAAATATTCCTGTAATGAATTGTCCACAAAAAGGTCAAATACCTGATCCTTGGTACACGATATTCCGGAGAATGTGGCCAGAATGAAGTATAAAAATGCCGTATAAACGGTTGTTATTTTAAGGTTTTTGAACATTGACAGTGACCAAAATACAATTCGATATTTATTACTAGAGACTTTCAGCGGTCTTTTGTACTCAATTGATTAAGAATAAAATGGTTATGATGATTGTCATCTCTTTTCTGAGTGCTGTCAGGGCACGGGTGACAAGATTCCGGGCTGACTGATAGTTGAGGTTCATGATTCTGCCGATTTCATCATAGTCCAGTTGCTGATAGTATTTCATATGGATGATCTCACGCTGTCTTTCGCTGAGCTGCTCAAGAGCAGTATCTAATTTCTTTTGGCGGGCGGTCTCGTCTTCCAGCTGTATCCATCTCTCTTCATGGCCCGGTGTCAGTACTATCGATTCCTCTGATGAATCCATTTCTACTGTGAGGGAATTGATTTTTGACCCTTTCTCAAAAATTCGCCTGCGCAATGAAACCATCAGGTAAGCTTTGGTGGAGTCAGGTATGTTGAGACGCTCCCGGAAATTCCACACGTACACAAACAAATCATGAATGCAATCTTTGACCTTGTCGGAATCGTGGCACAGGACAACACCATAACGGTACAGGTCATCAACATGGGCATTGTATAGTTCGCGAAGTCCGTCCGGATTTCCGTTTTTTAATGATTCCCAATGTCTGGTTTCCTCCATTAAGGGTTCGTTGTTGTTCCGGTTAGGATATGACTTGCAGTTAAGTTGTTATCCTTTTTGTAATAGGTAAATGAAAAGGGAAACGAGGTATATCACACATCTCGTATTGATTCTGAGGTCTAATATTACTTCTTTCAACAATAAGATGAAGATAATGAGATCATATTCTTTGACCCGATGTCCGATTAAAAGTTTAATGCCCCTGTTATCATGTCGCGAGATTAACAAAATACATAGGCATCTCCCCTTTCCCTTTCGCCTGCACTTTTCCACGATACGTGAACACAAGATTCGGGCTGTCCCTGATGAGCTGATAGGTCGCATCTGAGATGTTTACTTGTCCTACTTCACTACTGCTTTCCATTCGA
Source organism: Saprospiraceae bacterium (assembly GCA_040004485.1). Classification (GTDB taxonomy): domain Bacteria; phylum Bacteroidota; class Bacteroidia; order Chitinophagales; family Saprospiraceae; genus Opimibacter. The sequence goes on along the minus strand of JBDUAU010000398.1, from coordinate 7,323 downwards.
CTGGCGGTATTGACTGTATCACCCCAGATGTCGTATTGAAATTTCTTAACCCCTACAATACCTGCTACGACGGGTCCGGAATGAATCCCGACGCGCATTTCAAATGCAGGCAGCTGTTGAGCGTCACGATCTTTTTTTCGATCTGTGATGACTTGCTGCATTTCAATAGCCGCCATGACGACATCAAGCGGTGAAGCTGTATTCATGTCCGGAATAGCTCCTGCCGCCATATATGAATCGCCGATCGTCTTGATTTTTTCAATACCATAACGGGTCATGATGCCGTCAAATGCTTTGAAACAATAATTAATTTCTTCGACCAGATCCTTCGCACTGAGTCGCTCTGAAATCGTGGTGAAACTTTTAAAATCAGAAAAAAGGATTGTCGCTAAATCATAGTGCTTCGCTTCTGCATGACCCTTTAATTTCAGTTCCTCCGCCACCGAACCCGGAAGAATATTTAACAACAAGCCTTCTGAAATATCTTTTTCACGTTGAATGGCTGATCGTGATTTATGTACATACCGTAATCGGCCCAACGAACCAACGGCAATTAAAAATACCACAAGGCCTATATACAAATAATGATTTCGGGTGTTTGTTATGCGTTCTGTTTTTAATGAAGCATCGAGTTTGTCTAATTGAAGTTGTTGAATCTGACGTGCTTTTTTCTCTGACTCGTATTTTTCCATCATATCTGTCACCGCTTTTACGCGCTCTTCATCCAGGTATTGCTTGTTTATTTCAATAAATTTCAAAATATAATTATAGGCCAGATCATATTTACCCATCCCTGCATAAATACTGGCCCTTGCTCTCTGAACCTTGGCAAGATTTTCTGTGCTTTTAAGAGTGTCCGCCAAAATATAAACAGAGTCAAGTAAGGCAATTGCCTGACTGTATTTATGGCGAGTCTTATTTAGATTGGCGAGATTAATAAGTAAGCCCATGTAGTTTTCCATATCTTCATTTGCATGAGCTAAAACTGCAGCTTTATTGAAAAAATAATACGCAGAATCGAGGTCTCCTGTTTTTCCTTTCAGGCCGCCAAGATTAATTAAGGTCTTCTGCACATATTCGATATTACTGTCTTCTACGGACTCTTGATAAGCTTTATGGAAATTTACCGTTGCACGGGTGGTGTCATTTCGAATCGCTTGAGCAATAGCTAAATTGTTGAGAATGGAAAAACGACTGTTTTTCTTCTTCCAGGCAGGATTCCAATGTGAAAGCGCGATCTGGCTTACAGAGTCTATCCGGGTGAGTTCCCCTAAAGAAAGAAATACATTCGTCAGATTACTGAAAAGAAACATCAATGTCATGCTGTCACAATCACCATGAAACGAACGACTTGCCCAATATAATTGAGTTAATGCAGAATCCGACATTCCTATATTATCGAGATGGATAGCCTGGAGAATGCGAGTAAAGATTTGTTTGCATGTATCCTGCTCGCGCTTACAAATGGTATAGGCTGAATCGGCAAGAATGGATTTTGTTCTGGAGTCTACTTTCTGATCAGACTGGATGACGTTTATGATGCTATCCACCCATTGCATATCTGAATCGGGTTTCGATTGCGTCCATCCAATTGCAGGCATTAACAAGACTATACCCATTTGAAACCATTTTATCATAGGTATGACGTTCAATGCTTTTTATAATGTTTTCTTTCGACTGGATAGCTATATTAATTTCTAGCGCGGATAGCCATCGTCATCACCTTTTCCTTTAACAAATACCCAGGTGCCCGTATCCGTATTTCCGTCATCAACCTGAAAACTAAGTCCCCAGTTGCTGCTGCTTGCGTTCACGCCCATATCCACAGTCCAATAGGTTGTTGTAGCTGCCGGATTCGATCCGCGGTTGACACTTGCCACCAGGGTATTTGTTGAGCTGGAAGTACTGATGCTCAGGCTTGTGCTGATGTTTGCTTGGTTCGTCAAAGTAAATGCCATAACACTGGTGCCGACAAATCCTGCAAGCTGAAAAGCGACTCTGCTATCCGGACTTCCGGATGAAGATCTGCTGGGAGCATTTGAAAAAGGTGTGATGGTCAGTGCCTGGTATTGTTCAGGTGTAAGTGATGTGAGATTGGAAAGTGCCATGAGGAGTTGGTTTTGTTTAGGAATAAATTGAGTGTCTTGTTAAAGATAGAATTTAGTATGAAATATTGCCTTTTCAACATTCATGAAGATGGCTACATTATATTTTTTTTTCGTCAAAACCCTTCTTAAGTAGTATCACTATTAACCAGAGATAATGTATTCCTTCACAGCCCGGGGGTATGATCAATTTTTTTTCTCCCCACGGATGAGTACAAAACAACTTTACCTTCTTCTTAGTGTTGAAATCGAATATTAATCATTAAAATTAATTTATCATGAACAAAAATTTCATTAAGTCAATCGGGTTAGTTTTGTCTGTAATGATAGCAGGTTTTTTTACCTCTTGTCAGAAAGATGATGCCGCGACAGGTGTTGACAATTTTGTACTTCTGTCTACCCGGGGCATTGAGACCGGTTGTGGTGTCGGTATGACCGGTTGCTACGAATTGGTTTTTCCTGTTACCGTTCAGTTTTCAGACAGCTCTACAGTTGAAGTAACTGATTATGCTACACTTAAACAAGCTATCCGTGATTGGTATATCGCTAATGGCGGAAAACCTCAGCCGAATAACAGGCCAACTCTTGTATTCCCTATCCAGGTGATCAATCAGGCTGGCGAAATCATTACTGTTGATACGCCTCAGGCCATGAAAGACCTGATTGCACTTTGTATGCCAGTCCTTGGTGGTGGTGGTCATCACGGTGGTGGTGGTCCTGATAGTCTCGGTGGAGGACATCATGGCGGTGGACATCATGGTGGTGGTCCGGGCGGACCTGGTGGCCCATGTTTCACACTTGTGTTCCCCGTTACTGTTTCTTTCCCTGATGGCACCCAGGTGGTGGTCAATTCACCTCAGGAATTAGGCCAGGCTGCACATGACTGGAACAAGAATAACCCTGGTCAGCACGCTCGTCCTGAATTAGTATTCCCGATTACAGTTACACTCAAGGATGGTACACAGGTCGTTGTCAACAGCAAAGAAGAACTACAGGCTATCAAAGAAGCTTGCAGAGGATAAGAAAGCGATTCCTTTTTTTTAACGAATTGGATTGATTAAAGGCCTCCCGCCAAGGAGGCCTTTTCTTTTTTTTTATGCCCCATTCCTTTACTTTTGATCTATCGTTTCAGATGGCTTCATCTCTCGGGCTCATTTACAGTGCAGTCTGAATCAAAGGAAGTATCAGATTTTGTATTGCATCCCCCCCCTTTTTTTTTAAAATGAATGTGATTTTTATTTTCATTCGTGAATTTGGATCATCAGTTGATTTTCATTCAGATGAAATAACGCAACTTATCCTGTATTATCTGTTTTAATGATCATGAATTGTTTTATCGGGACTTTACTTTTTTTATGTTTTGTTCTCTCCCACGGAGATCTTGATCTGCGCATCCGGGAAAAATCAAATCAAATCGCATCCCATCCCCTTGATCAGGATCTTTACCTGGAACGTGGAGAGCTTTATCTGCTTCACGAAGAATTTCTAAAAGCAAGATTGGATTTTACGTTCTGTCTTGATCATAAATTGGTCAACACCAGAGTTTTGCTGGGAATGAGTAAATCACTCTTGTATCTCAACAGTCCGGATAGTGCATTTCAATACGTAGAACGCGTATTGACACTTGATGATCATCATCTGCCTGCCCTAGAATTAAAAGGAGCAATTTTGTCGGCTCTCGGAAAATATTGTGACGCGGCGAGGACACTAGAACAGCTTATCATCATAGCAGAACGGCCATCTCCTGCTCTTTTCCTGGAGGCCGCAAATGACTGGGAGTCATGTAGTGAAAATGGAAGTAGTCAAAAAGAAATTCAACTACTAGAAGAAGGGATAAGGCGTATCGGCGCCATTGGTGTTCTACAACAACAACTTGTTTCGGCGTATAAACGGCAGGGCAAATATGAAGAAGCCATTCAGATACTGTCATCAATCATTGGTCAATCCGATCTTAAAATTCGGCCCTATTTCGAGCGTGCTCAGCTTTATATTGAAATGCATTCGACGGATAAAGCAAAAGAAGATTTAAGTAAAGCCCTCTCGTTGATTGATCAGTTACCTGTACAAAAGAAGAGTTTGGCTTCGATCGAAAATATGCGCAGTGAGATCATTGTTCTGCTAACTGAATTGAGAAAATGAAATGAGAATTTTTTCCTGTATCATTTTTATACTTCTCTTAACCGGTACTTCATACGGCCAGTTGATTTATCCTGGTAGTGTGTGGCGATATTATGATGCAGGAATGGAGCCTCCTTTGCAATCCGGTGTGGCGTGGTATCAATCTGCATACGATGCCTCATCATGGAACATGGGGCCGGCCCAGTTAGGTTATGGTGATGGTGACGAAATAACGGTGATTTCTTCCGCGACATTAACTGCCTATTTCAGACAAACTTTTACAGCCAACGATATAAGTGATTATAGCGGTTTGAACTTACAGCTCACGTATGATGACGGGGCTGTAGTGTATCTCAATGGTGTTGAAATATGGAGAGTGAATATGCCAGCCGGAAATATCACTTACAATACTTTTGCTTCTTCAAGTAGTGGTGATAATGCGATGGCTTCCATCTCTTTGCCAAATACGCTGGTCAATGGAACAAATGTATTGGCTGTTGAGATCCATCAGCATGCAGCAAATAGTTCTGATATCAGTTTTGATTTCAGCTTAACGGGTATTCCCGCCGCGGGTATTGCAGTTATTACCCGAGGGCCTTATCTGCAGCGGGCTAATGACACAAGTATGATCGTAAGGTGGAGAACAAATATACCTACCCCTTCCATTATTGACTACGGCCCCAGTCCATCTGCGCTGACAACGTCTGCATTTGAAATGTCTTCTGTGACTGAGCATATCCTGGTGATTGATTCACTTGTGGCAGGCACTTTATATTTTTATCAGATCCGCAATCTTACCGATACAATTCTATTTCCTGCTTCAGATGTTTATTTCAAGACATACCCTACTCACGGAAGCGCAACACCTTTGACAGCCTGGATCCTCGGAGATTGTGGCACAGGAGATAACAATGCACGGAATGTCCGCAATGCTTATTATTCATACATCGGTACACAGCATACTGATCTCATGATGTTTCTGGGCGACAATGCCTACAATAGTGGAACTGATGCGGAATATCAAACTGCTGTATTCCAGAATATGTATGAACAGAAGCTAAAGAATACGATTGCCTGGTCTTGTCTTGGAAATCATGATGGTATTTCATCTAATTCCAGCACACAGACAGGACCATACTATGATATGTTTTCTTTTCCCACCAATGGTGAATGCGGTGGCGAAGCTTCCGGAACAGAAGCTTATTATTCTTTTGACTATGGCGCTGTACATTTTATTATTCTCAATAGTTATGATTCGGATCGATCTGTTGGTGGTCCGATGTATCAGTGGTGCGAGACTGATCTGGCAAATACAACCGCTACATGGATCGTCGCAGCATGGCATCATCCGGCCTATAGTAAAGGATCGCATGATTCGGATACGGACACGTACATGACTCAAATGAGACAAAATTTTCTACCCCTGCTTGAATCTTATGGTGTCGATCTTGTCTTGTCGGGCCACAGTCATAGCTATGAGCGTACATATCTGTTGAATGGTCATTATGGCCTTTCCGGCACGTTCAATGTGCAGACCCATACAGTGGGTGTCACAGGATCCGGATCGGGTCAGGTTTCCAATGATGGCGCTTATTACAAGGCTGATGTTGGTCCGCAAAGCGGAAAAGGTGCTGTCTATATTACTACCGGATCTTCCGGAAAAATTCAAACTGCGCCATTGGGTCACCCGGCGATGTACTATGATGCGATCAGTCTTGGTTCATGCGTATTGAAGATAAACGCCGACACGCTGTCCGTGATCTTTCTCAGGCAGACAGGCGCTATTGATGATCAATTTAAAATCATCAAAAATCCGGATTGCAATCCAGGTATATCATGTGACGATCTTAATCCCTGTACCACAAATGATAAGTGGGACAATTACTGTTATTGTCACGGCGTACCATTTCAGCGTACAGTAACTTCTAATGCAAATAGTGGCCCGGGCTCTATGCGCGAAGTCATCAGTTCGGCATGTGCCGGTGATACCATCCGCTTTTCTGCAGCGATAAATGATACCCTATCCCTTTCATCTGAAATCACTATCGACAAAAACCTTGTCATCTTAGGTCTTTCGACGCAGGATATAGTACTGTCTGGCCAACTCATCACCAGAATATTTCATGTATTACCCATGACACATTTAACCCTGACCAATATCACACTCTATAAGGGATATCAGGCTACTAATGGCGGTGCCATACTCAATGACGGATCATTAAATTTAGAACAAACACATTTTACAGGCAACATGCAAGGCACTACTCCAAAAGCATGGACTAACCATAACCAGATCTTAATAAAACAAGGGATTAATTATATCCGGCCGTAATGTGCAAAAGGGCAATTTGTGTAATTTTTGATACGCCTTAAAATGCATTTACGACGGCTATAATATCATCACCATATTTTGAAATTTTCTGATCGCCGAATCCTTTTATCTTATTTAAATCTTCCATTGATCTCGGTCTTGTCTTGGATACAGTGATTAGCTCAGCATTGTGACAGACCAGGTATTCGGGCACATTCACTTCTTTGGCTCTGTCCCTTCTCCATTGTTTTAAGGCACCTAAGATTTGTTTTTCCTCCTCTGTCAATTCAACTTCGGGATCAAAAGATATTTTATCACTTTCCCTTGATCCGTTCTTGTGCGTTTTTCCATTCTCATAGAAAACCAGGACCGACCAAAAATCCGGTTGGCCGATGACAAATTGTGTAGCTGTTTTTTTGACCGTCACGGACTCCATAAATGAATTGATGGCTTCCTGGTCCTGTTGGATGTGCTTGTCATCCAGCCTTGTTTGGAATAGTTTAATGTTCATTGTTTTCAAATTTTAGTGGTGAAGAAATAATATCCCGGAATGAAATACAGGATAACCTGATTTCATTCTATCCTATATGTCTTGAGCAGGGTAAAACATGACCGGTTTGGGTTATTTTTTTTTTAAAAATTTGAAAAAAAATCCCAAGCATGTTCTGAATGCATAATTCCCCGGCAACAAAAATAAATGTGCATAACTATCTGGGGGCCCACACAATCAACGGGTTAGGACAGTGTGGCACACTTAGGTGTGGCACACCTAAGTGTGCCACACTGTTG
>JBDUAU010000660.1:0-18789 GCA_040004485.1 Saprospiraceae bacterium | reverse complement strand
CTCGTAGAGGGTTCTTTCAAGACATTATCTCTCTTACCAAGTACTTTATCTTTAAGAGCTGGCAACATTTAATCGAATTTATGCTTGACGATGCTCCTGTGTTTGCAGATTCAGGCTAATTTCATTGTTGATATTATGTATCCCTTGTTACGGTTTTGAATTTGGAATTGCTGCCAGCACATCGGGGTAATTTTGCAGTCGCACCTGTAAATCTTGTAACTGTGGATATTCGAAATAATATTTTTGACAATGCACGCACAGGTGGCACAGGTAAACATTATGCTATTGGTAACCTGTTCAATGCCACTGCAAGTGCTGTAGGTTGGGGTATGAATGCCTCGAATTACAATATCCTAAATTCTGCGAATGCGACGACTGTCGGATTTTGGACTTCCGATCAAACATTTGCAGGTTGGCAAACAGCTTCAGCAAGTGACGCCAATTCCATTTCCGGTGCAACAATTAATTTTGTCAACACCGCCACATGCGACTTGCATATTTTATTTCCACCTAACTCTCCAATTGAAAGTGCCGGTACTGATATCCCATCTGTCACGATTGATTTCGACGGACAAACAAGAAGTACTTTGAGTCCTGTTGATATCGGTGCTGATGCAGGTAATTTTACCAATGCGCCTCTTATTTCGGTCACACCTTTGAGCAATACCTGCGTAACCACAGCCCGCACATTGACTGTGATGATCACGGATCCGGATGGTGTGCCCACGGCAGGCATTGGACTTCCCGTATTGTACTGGAGAATTAATGCAGGTGCCTATACTGCCGTAACCGCAACTTTTATAAGCGGTAGCACATACAGCTTTACTTTTGGCTCAGGGGTAGTGATCGGTGATGTTGTGTCCTATTATATTGCAGCCCAGGATAATTTGGGCAATGTTGGAGTTTCACCATCTGCAGGTGCTTCAGGCTTCACGACCAATCCACCTGCAGCAAGCACTCCTCCTACGTCTCCTTATACCTATGTTATAGCATTGACTTTATCGGGTACGTATACGGTAGGTGTAGGTGGAAATTTTACGACCTTAACCGCCGCAGCAAATGCTTATAACATCGCTTGTCTTGCCGGGCCGGTATTGTTCAGTCTTACAGATGCGACTTATCCGGGTGAAACTTTTCCAATCGTATTCGCCTCGAATCCGGCTGCTTCTGCAGTCAATACACTGACGATCAAGCCAACAGGTAATACTACGATCAGTGGAAATATAGCCAGCACTTTGATCCAGATAAATGGTGGTGATTATATCACGATTGATGGATCAAACGGCAATACAGCTAACTCCATTTGTCCTCCGGTAGTTGCAACCCGTAATTTAACTCTTCAAAGCACTAACGCAACAGCATTCACTGCGGTGGTGTGGTTCAATACCATAACTACTCCAGCAACAAATGGTGTTACGAATTGCACGATAAAGAATTGTATTGTGATCGGTGGATCTAACGTGAATACGGCTGCAGGAATTGGTATCGGGGCTTTGCCATTGATTAGCGGCGGGATTGATAATGACTTCAATCGTGTTGAGAATAATGATGTTCGCCTTTGTCGATTTGGGATTTACGTTGTAGGACAAAGTGCAGTGAACAAAAATGAAGGTAACGTGATTAATCAAAATATTTTGACGGCAGCAAGCCCTAATAATATTGGTGAAGGCGGGATTTTCTCTGCATTTGAAAATAATCTCACCGTGAGCGGGAATGAAATAGATAATATAATTCGCACCACTTCTCCGGATTCATATGGAATCAATCTTGGATTTGGCGTATCAAGCGGTTTTGCTGCAACTACCCTCGGAATTGCTGATGCAATAGGAAATGCGACTATTACATTTAACAAAATTGGTACAATTTCAAATGGAATTTTTGCTGCGGTAGGCCTCGCTCTATCAAATACTGTTTCTGGAACCCAACTCATCGCTAACAATACTATTTCAGGTGTATTTTCAACCTCAACATCTCCGGATATTGCAGCAGGAATATGGTTGAATGGTGGAACGGGTACTGTAAATGTATTTCACAATACAGTTGTAATGCAGGGCATTCAAACCGGTACTAGTGCAGGTTCAACAACCTCGACCGCTTTTGGTGTTATAGCAGCTTCCAGCGCTTTAAACCTTAGAAACAATATTTTTGTCAATAAGCAAGAAGGAGGTATTGCAGGAACCACAACGCGCTATTCTGCGATCTCTCTTGGTTTTGCATCTCCTTATACAGGATTTTCTTCCAATAAAAACGATTTGTTTTCAGGCGGTGCAGGACCAGGAACATATACTACGGGTATAACTGGTGGAGTAGTTGCAGGTATAAGTCGTATAACTTTAGCTGACTGGCAGACAGAAACAGGCCAGGATCTGATGTCACAGAATGTTTCTCCGGTCTTCACGTCAGCTACAAATCTTCATTTAGTGATAGGTGATCCGGCCAATGCACCTTTGTTATGTGCAGGGGCTCCTACCAGTGTAACTACTGATATTGATTGTCAAACCCGTAGCAATGTCACACCTACCATTGGTGCAGATGAAGTGCCAAATGGTGTATTAGCAGCCATTGCAGTATCTGAAACTTCAGGTGCTGCCAATAATGATGGGATAATCTGCTTGGGTGCATCTGTGACCTTGACGGCAAGTGGAGGAGGTACTTATGCATGGAGCACGGGTGCAACCACAGCCGCAATAACAGTTTCCCCAACGATGGCTACAACTTATTCTGTGACCGTGACAGTTGGTTCATGCGCAAATTCAGCATCAGTTACGATTACAGTGAATCCAACTCCAACGGCTTCAATCAGTGTGACGGAGACTTCAGGTACTACTCCAAATGATGGTATTATCTGTTCCGGTGCATCGGCGACACTGACAGCAAGTGGGGGTGGAACTTATTCATGGAACACTGGTGCTTCAACTCCTGCAATAACTGTTTCTCCAACGATGACGACCACCTATACCGTTACAGTAAATAACGCTTCGTCATGCAGCTCAACAGCATCGGTTACGATCACCGTAAATCCTCTTCCCACACCTGTAATAACCGCAACGCCGGGAACAATGGTATGCTCACCACAGACCATTACCCTGGATGCCGGTGCAGGCTTTAGTAGTTATCAGTGGTCAACAATGGCAACTACACAGACCATAATCGTATCCATGTCCGGTACTTATGGCGTAACGGTTACAGATGCGAATGGATGTTCCGGAAATAATTCATCAACAGTTACTATAAATCAAACTCCTAATTTGAGTGAGACACATATAAATCCGACTACTTGTTTTTCCAACAATGGTTCAATCGATCTGACAGTAACAGGCAGTAATGGTCCATTTACTTACAACTGGTCCTCACCTACCGGCACAGGCCTGGTCAATGGTATGCAGGATCAAAGCGGCCTTTCAACAGGAACATTTAATGTCACAGTGACCAATACAGTTGGTGGATGTACTAATATTCTTTCGATTGTTCTATCAGTGCCTGGTGGATGCGGAGGATGTTCACCTGTAGGTTCTGTAACTGTTGCACCTGCGCTGATATGTCCGGGTGCTACCGCTACTTTCACAGCTAATGGAACGCTTCCGGGTGCAACATTTGCATGGTTTACTGCCCCTACGGGGGGAATGCAGGTAGGTACCGGAAATCCTTTCACAAGTGGTCCTTTGAATGTGAGTACAACCTATTGCGTGGAACAAACCATAAATGTTCCAATGGATGTCACGTTTAATTACACAGGTAATGTGCAAACATTTTTGGTACCAACCGGTGTGACTTCTATTTCAGTAAAAGTATATGGCGGACAGGGCGGTGCAGGTGGAGTTAGTGGCGGTAGCGGCGCCTTGGGTGGCTTTTCGACCGGTAGTCTGGCTGTGACTCCAGGACAAACACTTAATATATATGTGGGTGGTCAGGGCAATTCACAAACTTTCGGCAGTGGTGCCGGAGGATTCAATGGAGGTGGCAATGCCGGAAGCGGAGCTTATGGTGGTGGTGGTGGTGGTGCTTCAGATATACGCCAGGGAGGGAATGCTTTGGCAGACAGAGTCATTGTCGCCGGTGGCGGCGGTGGCAGAGGTAGTGGTGCCGGATTTGGATTTATCGGCGGAAGTGGTGGCGGAACGACAGGCGCGATTGGTACCGGGGACGGATTTATAGTTCCGGGTTCAGGAGGCACCCAGGTAGCTGGCGGTGTCGGTGGTACTGGCACTCCGGGAGCGGATGGTGCACCAGGTGTTGCCGGACTTGGTGGAAATGGGGGTAATGGAAACTTCATTGATAGTGGAGGAGGTGGTGGTGGTGGTTACTTCGGTGGAGGTGGTGGCGAAGGTGGTCTTCCAACGAATTCAGGTGCCGGAGGTGGCGGTGGTTCCGGATACACAGGCGGAGTCACAGGCGGAAACACATTTAATAATTTCAGGGCTGGAAATGGTACTATCGAATTTTCTTTCCTCGGCCCTTGCACATCTACTCGCGTATGTGGCACTGCAAATGTTGACAATGTACCACCAACTATAAATTGTCCACAAAATGTAACTGTACAATGTGCTAGTAATGTACCTGCACCTAATACACAGAGTGTAACTGCATCAGACAATTCCGGAAATGCACCGGTAGTTACATTAGTTGGTAATGTTACAGTCAATCAAACCTGTGCAAATCGTTTCCAGATCATCAGGACATACAGAGCTACTGACAACTGTAATAATTCTGCGACATGTAGTCAAACCATAACTGTATTTGATAATACAGGACCAAGCATTTCTTGTCCTGCTCCGGTGACAGTACAGTGTGCAAGCCTTGTGCCTGCCGCAAATACAGCCCTGGTATCAGCAACGGATAATTGTGGTGGAACTGTACCAATCATAACATATGTAGGCGATGAGATATCGGGACAAACGTGTGTTAACCGATTCAACATAACACGGACGTACAGAGCTACGGATGAATGCGGCAATTCTTCGACCTGTACACAGACGATAACAGTTTTTGACAACACACCTCCTACGCTCACCTGTCCAACAAATGTCACGGTACAATGCGCGAGCTTAATACCTGCTGTGAATCTCAATTTAGTTACTGCGGACAATTGTTCAGGTGCAGCGCCAACAGTGACTTTTGTCAGTGATGTGAATTCAAATCAAACTTGTGCTAATAGATTCATTGTGACCCGTACATACCGGGCAACGGATGCCTGTGGCAATTCGGCGACTTGTGCACAGACTATAACAGTATTCGACAATACACCGCCGGTCTTCACTTGTCCGGCGAATGTTACAGTTCAGTGTGCAGGCGATGTACCTGTTGCGAATCTGAATTTAGTAGCTACTGACAATTGCGGTGGAACTGCGCCTGTCATCACAGTGGCATCGAATATTACGACGAATCAAACTTGCGCAAACCGGTTCACGTTGAACAGAACCTACAGAGCTACAGATGCATGTGGTAACTCATCGACCTGTATTCAAGTGATCACCGTATTTGACAATACACCACCAGTCATTACATTCACAGATCCTCTACTTATCGGAATACCAAATAATGGGACGATACAGGTTCAGTGTTTCGGACAGGACCCGAATTGGATTCCACCTTCATTCAGTCAGAGTAGTGTGAGTGTGGCAGACAATTGTACAGGCACAGTCACTACTACATACAATGAAGTATTTGTCAATGGCGGAAACTGCGCACAAGACGGATATATCAACAGATACCGAATGACATGGACTGCTACAGACGTGTGTGGAAATAGCAGCAGTCGTGTTGTGTTCCTTAATTTAATTGATACCATTCCTCCTGTCATCAATGGAGTTCCGGTAAATATCACAGTGAATTGTGATGAAATTCCTGAACCACCACTGAATATCACAACATCAGATGAATGTCTCTGTGCATGCATAGTTACGTATCATCAGTCAACCCCACTACCGGGTTGCCAGAATGGACAGGTGATCGTCAGGACATGGACTGCAACTGATGATTGTGGAAATCAAACGGTTGCAACACAGACCATCACGCTGAAAGATAAAGAAGGACCTGTATTGCAAATCATACAACCTGAACTTGCAGGCCTGCCTAATGGAACTGTCCTTGATTATACTTGCGAAGAAGGCGGTATTCCATCATTCTTCAATAATCTCGGGACCCAATCTGTTACCGCCCTGCCATCTTGCGGAGGACCTGTGACGATTAAGTTCGGCAGCACGAATTTTGAAACACGCAATTGCAGCTTCTATGGATATTTGCAACAGAAGACATTTACATGGACTGCAGTTGATCCATGTGGAAACATCACAACACTGACCATCACTGCACAGCTGATAGATAATGAACCACCGGTACTTGTAGGTGTTCCTGCCATGACATGCATAGGCGATCCTGTTCTGAATAATATAGAAGCTATTGATAATTGCGATCATGGAACTTTTACCTATTCAGATAAAACAATTCCCAATCCATGCGGCACAGGTACAGCTATAAGCAGAACATACCGTGCCAGTGATCAATGTGATAATGTATCAGAGGCCACCGCAATTCTGATTCCAAATGATGGCCAGGGTCCAAACATGTTGTTCACCAATCCCACTCTTGCTAACCTGAATCCTGGTGAAATACTCGTGGTGGATTGTTCAGCTGACTTTGGCGCCTCAGATGTAAGTGTTGATGACAGATGTCCAGGAACGGAGATAACGTTTGATGACAGAGTCAGTTTAAATGCAAACTGTTCAGAAAATGGTGTGATTTCTTCTCATCAATTGACCTGGACAGCTACAGATTTGTGTGGCAATAGTTCCACGCTCTCAGTATTGGTCATTGTAGTTGATCATACAGCACCTGTATTTGCAAATCACGAAAGTGAAATCACCATCGGATGCCATGATCCACTACCTGTCAATACCGCGACGGATAATTGCGGATCAGTCATAATGATTGTCAGGGACAGCGTTATTGCCGGATCTTGTATTTACGAATACGATATTGTACGTCATCTCACTGCAACGGATCCATGTGGCAATTCTACTTCGCTCACACAGACGATTCACGTAGGAGATGGAAGCGGTCCTATTATCTCCGGAGTGGAGGATGTGGTCTGCGACGACCTCTCAATTCCTAACGTCACCGCATGGGATCCATGTGCTGAACAATTTGTGCCAGTCACGATGACGCAGGAAGTGCTGGATATACCTTGTCATGATGGAACCGTCATCGAGAGAACCTGGACAGCGACCAGCATTTGTGGTCATGTGTCAACTGTCACCCAGACATTTATTCTTGATGACAATACTCCACCGGAATATCAGATTCCATCCTACTCTGTCATTCTGAAATTCCTGGATAATCCTAATAATTCCAATCTTGTATTTTTATCGCAAACGGATATTATAGAAAGTTTGAATGACCTTGATGCAGGAAGCATTTCATTCTTTGACGATTGCGGTGAAGAGATCACGTCAACATTTACACTTGACATCGCTTATGCTGGTAATTGTGCAGCAGATGGATATTTTGAACGGCGGACATATACATGGGTAGCTGAGGATGCATGCGGCAATGAAGCCATCATTTCATTCACGGTTGATATCATGGATGATATTCCTCCGGTGTTTAGTGATGTTCCTGCCGATGTAACCATCATTTGCAAACCACTGCCACCTGTCCCTCCAGTACAGGCTAATGATCCAGCTCAACCAGTCACTGTAGTTTATTCGGAGCAGATCTTCAGTGGAAGTGGTCCAGGCGAGTTTGATGTTACAAGAACCTGGACAGCAACAGATGCCTGTGGTAATTCCTCATCTGCCGTGCAGCATATTTTATGGATTCCGAATACCTTACTCGATTGTAGTATTTTGCTTCCCGGAGCAGTTCAATGTAATTCGCACAATGTCATCATAAGTGGTGCAGTTTCAGGTGGTCTCGGAGAATTGACTTATAGCTGGGAAGTTCAGGGAGAGAATTGTTTTATTGAGTCTGGACAAGGAACTCCGGAAATCCAAATTTATGTCGGCTTTTCAGAAGTGACTATTATACTGACTATATCAGATGCATTTGGATGCACTACAGTTTGTTCGGCTTCACTGGATTGCAATGATCCATTTGGTAATCCATTGGTGCAATTACCGGTCACCAATACTCCAGGTCAATTCAATGAAGATATGCATACAACGGTCAATGGGTTCACAAGCAGTTCTATCGATAATCTACAGAAGCTCAACCTGTGGCCTAATCCGGCTAACGAAAGCGTAAATCTGAGTTTTGAATCAGTGATCAATCAGTCGATCCAGTGCACAGTGACTAACTTTCTGGGTCAGGAAGTCATGAGTGATAAATTCAATGCAATTAAAGGATTCAATTTTCATCAGCTCAACGTTGCAAACTTAAATGAAGGAAGTTACCTGATGGAAGTAAGGACAAATACAGGGAAATTCATCAAAGTGGTGGTGATCATGAGGAAATAATAAAGTAACAGCATCATAAAAACAAAAAGGCCTTTCTGGAAACAGATAGGCCTTTTTGTTTAATTTTCATGTTCAAATCCAACAAGATATTCCTAAGCTCTTTCGGGGCGGAATCTCTGTATGAGGAATCACTGTGTGATGGCGGGATCTTCGCTCCACTCGACATGCCATTACTTATTTCATCGTCTCTTGTTTCTCCTGCATTGATTCAGCATAATATTTGTTGCCGGGAAGTTGCTCAGTATTGTGGCTACCTGGACTTATTCACATTTAGCAAAGCCGTTAAGAAAAAATATGGCTGTCCCCCTTCTCGTATGAAATAAGTCTTAGTAGCTCAGAAGCTGTAGATTTGATACATAATGTCGCACGACCAAACACATCACGATCATTCTATAGCATTGAATAATGTTAATGCAGCCTTTATTATTGGTATAGGACTTAATTTACTCTTTGTCCTGATTGAAGGTATTGCAGGTCTTTTTACACATTCTCTCTCTCTATTATCAGATGCCGGGCACAATCTGGCTGATGTGGGATCATTAGCGCTGTCATTACTCGCTTTCAGATTATTGAAGGTGAAATCAACCAAACTATATACATACGGTTACCGAAAGACATCCGTCCTTGTCGCTCTCTTCAACGCAATGGTTTTATTTGTCGCTGTTGGTGCCATTATATACGAAGCAGCACATAGGTTATTCTTTCCCCAACCCATTCCGGGATTAACGATTGCCATCGTGGCAGGTATAGGTATTGTGATCAATTCGGTCACTGCATTGTTATTCCTGCGTGATAAAGACAAAGACCTCAATATTAAAAGTGCCTACCTGCATTTGATGAGTGATGCTGTCATATCTCTTGGCATTGTGATAGGCGGAATTATTATTTATTACACACATTGGTTTTGGCTGGACAGTGTCGTCAGTATATCAGTTGCTGTTTTTATTCTCCTCAGCACCTGGCGCCTACTCAAAGGAAGTTTGCGGCTATCGCTCGATGGTGTACCGGAAAATATAAGCCTTGATGACATCAAAGCACTCGCTAAACAAGTGGAAGGAGTTAAAGAAGTCCATCATGTCCACATTTGGGCCATCAGCACTACAGAAAATGCACTCACGGCGCATCTTGTCGTCGGTGAAAATGTGTCTCCTGAACAGGAACAAAAAATCAAACACGATCTGAAACACCGGTTTCTTCATCTGAATATTCATCACGCCACCTTAGAAACCGAAAGAGAAAATGTGATTTGCGAAACTGAAGAATGCTGATAACGGCATCTAAGACAGTAAGAATTTGAAACAGTCTTACATCCGGCTTCATGGAAATCCAGTACTTTTTCGCTCCCCTGGTGATGAGTCATTTTTAAATTATATTCTCGATGGTATCAGGTATAATGCGACAACTGATGAGACCTATGTGTATTTCAATAATATGGCATGTACCTCCGAAATAGGAAATGCATTGGGGTAAAAAAATGATCGATGCTGTGGGGCCTTCTGCAGATTTTTTCCTTCCTTAAATCAGGTATGTCCTTCTCGATTAGAATATTTTCCTAAATTAACGCTGTCCACCATTTTACATGATGATGATGGGAAAACCAATCTATATGACAAGGATACTCTTTTTTGCATTGCTCTCCCTTTTAGTTTATTCCTGTAAGACCAGAAATACTCAATCAGAGAAACAGGATGATATCAACCAGTTGGCTGTAAAATATGTCCGGCTTGCCCTCAATATCGGCCAGTATGACGCATCATTTGTTGACGCCTACTATGGTCCTGATTCGCTGAAACCTGTCAGCAAAGTACTTCCGGTTTTTCCAAAAGATAGTTTGCTTAAAGCGACAGATGAACTTCTGTCTGCCTTGAAGGAAATAGTAAACGGTAACGCACCTGATTCTGTTAAAAACAGGGCCGGATGGATTTCAGATCAACTCGTATCCTTCGGTAGGCGGATAAGGATTTTTTCCGGAGAATATGGATCGTTTGATGAAGAATCAAAGGATTTGTTTGGCGTGGCGGCACCTGTCTATGATGAGAATCATTATAAAGAGCTTGTCAACAAGCTTGATCACATGTTGCCTGGAAAAGGAGGCATACCTGATCGGTTTCAGACATTGGCCAACAGATTTATCATTCCAAAAACAAAACTGGATACTGTGTTTAAAACTGCCATAGCGGAGAGCAGGAAACGTACAAAACAACATTATCAACTCCCGGCAAACGAATCATTTACGCTTGAGTACGTCAATAACAAGCCATGGAATGGATACAACTGGTATAAAGGAAATTACACAAGCCTCATTCAGATCAATACAGATATTAATATTTTTATTGACAGAGCTATTGACGTGGGCAGTCATGAAAGCTATCCTGGTCATCATGTATACAACATGCTTTTAGAGAAAAATCTCTATCATGATCAGGGCCTCGTGGAGATCTCGATGTATCCGCTTTTCAGCCCACAGTCATTGATTGCAGAAGGAACAGCTAATTATGGTATTGATGTTGTATTTCCGGGTGATGATAAGACCAAATTTGCAAAAGAGGTTCTACTGCCTCTGGCAGGACTTGATACAACAGGTATAAGTCTGTATATAAAAGCCATGTCGATCAAAGGCGAATTGAATTATGCCCGCAATGAAGCTGCAAGAGGGATAATCAACAAAACAATGACAGAGGAGGAAGCTCTTCGCTGGCTGAAAGACTACGCTTTGTTCAATGATGAAACTGCGGCGAAGTCGATTAAATTTATCAATGACAACAGGAGTTATGTCATTAATTATAATTATGGACAAGATCTCGTGCGTGGCTATGTTGAGGCAGGAATTAAAGCAGACCCTTCTCCTGAAAATCGCTGGAAAGTATTTGGTGAACTGATGAGCCAGGAAGTAAGGATCGGAGATCTGATGAAACAAACGAAGAATTAAGTAATCGGATACCGGTAACCAGTAAGCAGTGCGAAAATTGAATTGAGAAATGTAGAAGAAGATATCCGTAGTTTCATGCAACGGAGAAAGAATAAAGAAGTTATCCATAGTTTCAAACAGTGGAGAAAGGGATGAAGAAAGTTATCCGTAGTTTCAAACTATGGATAACTTGTAATAGCTGGTATTTGAAATTACAACTTCGTTCAAATGAGATTCGATTCGTCAAACAAAAGCAATCTCTCTTCCCAACCCCTCATCTGGTTGCCTAAGAGGGGATTGTGAAGAAATATTGCTTTTAGTTTCTGTCATACTAAGTTTAACCTCAGAGGCTGAGTCTGTTTCATCAAATCCTAGCTATCTCAGATAACTGCTTCATTCTTTCTCCATTATATGCTTCGACACATTCGAATATCGGTCAGTGCATCGCCTGCTGCCCTCTGCCTCGTGCTATGGTTCGACTTGCTTTTACTCAACCTCGTACTATGCTTCGTCCTGCTTTTACTCAACCTCGTGCCGCAGCTCACCAACCACAACTCACCAATCATCTAAAATCTAAAATCTAAAATCTAAAATCCAAAATCGTATCTTCAATTTATGAAAATCAACCTGGTGAAATGGAGACTAATGTTATTGACATTTCCTATTACCCTCATCGTCGTATTGCTTAAAATCGGAATTGTTCAGTGGTTACATTTTGATGGCATTGTCAATTTTTCGGAAATTGGACTGGTGATCACCGGAGGGATATTTCTTATAGGTTTCATGCTGGCAGGGACACTTTCAGATTATAAAGAGAGTGAAAAGATACCTTCTGAAATCGCCTGTACAATCGAAAGTATCGAGGATACCGTGACACTAGCCCATGGGTTTAGCGGGAACTTTGACCTTGCTGCACAAAAAAAACAAATCTATGAATTGACTGATGCCATCATTAATTACTTTGAGCAAAAGGAAGATGAAGAGACCGTGTATAAAAAAATTGAAGGACTTACTTCTGTCGCGTTAGTTATTGAAAGTACCCATTTGGGTTCGACGACATCATGGATCAAACGTGAACAAGCTAACCTCCGTAAATTGTATTCTAGGACAACGGTGATTCAGCGTACACATTTTATATCCACCGGGTATGCTTTTCTTGAGGTATTGACCTTTTTGATCATTGGGCTTCTGCTGATCACCCGGTTTGAAAACATGATGATCAGTATTATCATGGTGAGTTTCATCACCGAGATATTTGTTTATATGCTCAGCCTGATCAAGGATATCGACCATCCTTTTGAATATCCGCCCGATGGAAAAGTAAGGGCAGCGGATATTGATTTATTTCCATTGATTGAATATCGTCATCGAATGAAAAAAAGTTTAGGTTGACAGGCAACATCTGACTTTGAAGGTGAAAGCAGGCATCCCTGAATGATAATGAGTTCATTTCAACAAAAGCTATAACATTTATTCCAACGTATAAAAATGGTTTCCTTGTCAGACGATATCATTGTTACTCAGACTGTCGCATGGATAAAATCGGTGGTCATCGGATGCAATTTCTGTCCGTTTGCAGCAAAGGCATTACTTAGAAAAAGCATTCGGTACGTTGTTTTGCCAAATGCTACTGTGGAAGCTGCTTTGGAGACTCTGGCCAGGGAATTTCAATTCCTGGATGTATCGGAAGATGTTGAGACGACCCTTATTATTTTGCCAAATGATTTCACAGATTTTGATTCCTATCTTGATCTTGTCGGAATAGCCGAAGAATTTGTTTCCCTGCAGGGCTACGAGGGAGTCTACCAAATAGCAAGTTTTCATCCTGAGTATTGTTTTGAAGGTTCTGATAAGGATGACCCGGCTAATTACACAAATCGTTCTGTTTATCCCATGCTGCATATATTGCGTGAGGAAAGTATTACGCAGGCTATTGAAAATTATCCTGATCCTGAGGGAATTCCAAAGCGCAACATAGAATATGCAAATCAAAAAGGTCTGCGGTATATGCAGTTGTTAAGAGCTGCGTGTTTTGATTTGTAAAAATCTGAAGCATATCGTCTAAACGGCCATATTGATGGTTGTTCAATTGGTAGGAGCTGCGTGTTTTGATAAATAAATACGTGTAGCATTTCGTCTAAAATTTACATATTTATTATTGTTCATTTTTTTCTATCTGTTAAACTCCGGTGATATCACTTGCAATCATATTATTTATCTTTAAGCCATATCGATTTTTATGGAAGAGTTATATATACCGCAAAACAGGATAAGGCAGATTTTTTTTCTCTTTTGCCTGCTTTTGCTTGGTGCATTGCTGGCCCGTGAACTTTCTGTTTTTGTGCCCGGATTCCTGGGAGCGATTACACTCTATATCATCATGCGTAAAGGGATGCTTTACCTGGTCATGATAAAACACTGGCCGAAGCCACTGGCCGCTGGCTTTCTTATGTTTCTGTCATTTATCATCATCATGATCCCTATCGGAGGTCTGATCAGTATGATGTCATCCAAAGTCACTTTTGCTATTCAGCATTCTAATGAATTAGTCGTGGCGATACAAACACTGATAACCCGCATAGAAGATCGATTGGGTTATGAGCTCATCAGCCGCGAGAACATAAATTCATTAGGTAATTTCATCGCCCGTGTGATCCAGTTGGTACTCAACGCCACATTCAACACATTAGCTACATTATTTTTCATGTACTTCATTCTTTATTTTATGCTGGTCAACGGACGTAAAATGGAGCATGATATTTACGAATATATCCCGCTGAAGAATACAAATGTCGACAGGCTCGGTCACGAAGTGCATAATATGGTGGTAAGCAATGCTATCGGTATACCTGTCATTGCTTTTTTACAGGGGATTGTAGCTGTGATTGGTTATCTTCTTATCGGAGTGAAAGAACCCTGGTTCTGGTTTGTCATTACTTGTTTTACAGCGATGCTGCCTGTCATCGGCGCAGCGTTTGCCTACGTGCCCCTGGCCATCATTTTCTTTGCTAATGATCAGATATGGCAGGGCATATTTATGCTGATCTATGGATTTGGTGTGATCGGCCTGGTGGATAATGTCTTTCGTTTCACTCTTGCCAGAAAAATCGGAAATGTACATCCTCTGATTACTGTTTTCGGTGTCATTATCGGTATCAATTTGTTTGGATTCATCGGTCTCATTTTCGGACCGTTGCTTATTTCACTATTTATTCTTTTGTTAAAAATTTATTCCAGCGAGTTTATCATGAAGCAAAGGGATATACCTTTGTGATTAATCCGCCTCATTACTTTGATTCATCATCAGAAGTAGAGGTGCCTGATTCAAGTCTTCAGCCTGTAAGAAATTATTTTTTTTAGAAAGTCTTACATTTGACGTCTGGCACCTGAAGTTTGGCATCTGGAATCATAGGTTTGATAGTGTAAATCATAATATAAAGTTAAGAGGCTCCTTCCCTGATGACAATCAATCAAAATCAGTAAAAAGTGATTATTTTTATTTGGAGTAAATCGCGGTTTCTAATGCATGCCAGACTGGACTAGTAAGTACCTTTGAGCGTCTTACCAGAAAGCCCGGGAGATAGAAAAAGCTGCTGAAAGCCGGAAGTTATTTATCAGGAAAATTTAAAATGATATAAAATGAAAACAACATTACTATTTTTTATCCTCACCTTTTCCGTCAGCATATTTGCGCAGAACAATCCGGTACATCCTTTTCCCCAGGATCCGAAATCAAAAGTATTCCATAATGTACCTATGAGAATGCATGAAGCTGACCAGAAAAATACATTGCATCCAGACAAGGAATTTGCAAAAGAAATTGAACGTCAGACCAGGGAATTGTTCACCGATATCCAGGTTTATGATAGCATTTATCTATGGCAATGGGATTCTTTTACCACCAAATGGGAGCTTGTGACAAAGGCCATCAATATCCTCTATAATATTGACGGTTTTCTTACAAGTCTTACCTATCAGAATTTAGTAGCAGGTACGTGGGGAAATTCAGTCCAATATAATATTACCTATGACGCCAATAATAACGAGCTCAATACCACCTATAAAAGCTGGAATGGCACTTTCTTTGTAAATGTATTTCAGGATGTCTTTACCTATGATGCTAACAATAATCAGACCAGCGATGTATTCCAGCTTTGGAATGGCACAGCCTGGGTTAATTCATCCGGTTACATTTATATGTATGATGGAAATAATAATCAGATCAGCGAATTAAGTCAGGATTGGAATGGGACCAGTTGGGATAATTATGATCTATACACGAATACATACGACGCCAATAAGAATATTTTAAGTAAAACATATCAAACCTGGAATGATGTAGACCTTACCTGGATAAATTCGAGTCGGAATCTCTATACCTATGATGCCAACAATAATCGGATCACCGATAAATCTCAATACTGGGATGAAAGCATTGTAGGATGGGTCGATAATGGGCTAAATACGATCACATATAATGCCAACAATCTTTTTATCAATCAATTGTACCAATACTGGGATGGCACAAAATGGGTGAATTATTATAATTATATTTTTACGTACAATACCAGCGAAGATCTGACGAATACACTATTGCAGATCTGGAATGTCAGCAACTGGGACAATTCAGGCAGGACTACAAATACCTATAATGGGAATCATCAGCTGATAAAAACCTTAAATGAAGACTGGTACGGTACCTGGATTAAGGCCAGCTTATCATATAATACTTATGGGGAAAACGATTTTCTTGAAAGTTATTCAAACCGCAATTTCAATAATGACGGAGTCATTGTAACGGATGGAGACAGCACATTTAACTTTTTTCATACGATAACAGGAACCCACGATGTGCCGACTGATGATCTCAACATCACTGTTTCTCCCAATCCAAGTAATGGAAAATTTACGATAAACAGTGAAGATGCTATGCAGGGCCTGGTGGTTTATAATTTATTAGGTGAACGCTTGTTTTCAGTTGATGTAGCCAGGGGCCAAACATCAGCCGAAATCAATTTAGCTGATTATGGAAAAGGAATCTATCTCATTATAATGCGTGACGGAAAGAAGATAATTAATCGAAAGGTGGTAGTTCAATAATAATAGTGACCATCATGTCGTCATGAGGTCGATTGCTATCTTTAAAAAATGATGGTAATGCAAAGCCTGTGTATATGTTGTACACAGGCTTTTTTACTTATGAGTTAGCATGGCTCCTCTTCTGGTCCCAATTGCTTCAATGTTATTAATTTTAGGATTGTTAATTAATTAATTTATTTTGTCTGCTTCAGAAATTGAATTTTAAATATGGGAGAATCTATTCGATCATTTATGTATGCATTAAACCCGTGGCTCCTCGATCACGGAGTTAAGATTCTGCTCTACATTATAGGTGCTTACCTCCTGCGGATGATTGCCAAGCGCTTCCTTGCGAATGTGATCAGGATCTCAGTTAAACAGGATGAACGTAACCCAACAGCCCATGATGAAAAATTGCGGGAAGACACATTAATCCGCGTGTGTGTATTAGTGATCAATTTTGCATTGTTTGGCCTGGTGATGATGATGGCCATACAGGAAATAGGCATCCCGATAGGCCCTATGCTGGCTGGAGCGGGCATTTTTGGAATTGCCCTGGGGTTCGGTGGCCAGTATCTTGTCAGGGATATTATATCCGGCTTCTTTATCATATTCGAAAATCAATATAGGATTGGAGATGTTGTCAATTTTGATGGCACATCCGGTAAGGTTGAAGATATAGGATTGCGCATCACTACACTGCGGGATATGGATGGTACGGTACATCATGTTCCCCATGGTGAAATAAAAAAGGTTGCCAATTTTTCAAAGTCGTTTGCACGCGTCAATCTTGATATCCCGATTGCGTATACATCTAACCTGGATCACGTCATTGAAACAGTCAATAGAGTAGGCATGGAATTGCAAAGTGATCTGAAATGGAAAGATCTCATCCTCAAGACTCCACAGTTTTTGCGTGTTGACGATTTCACAGATACGGCCATCCTAGTGAAAATAGTCGGTGAAACACAATCCCTCAAACAATGGCAGGTGACAGGGGAGCTTCGAAAAAGGATAAAAGAAGCTTTCGATAAAGAAGGGATCGAAATGCCTGTACATGACCGCCAGACAAAGAGATCAGATGCTCCTGAAAAGATGGGTTAAGACCTTTTTTTTGAAAAATTCCCTTATGGAGTATAGGTAAAATTTTGATTTTCTATACGATAAAAGCAAATATATACTGAAGAATAGTATTACCTTCGCCGCTGCTCCTTCCTTCCGAGCGGGAACACCAAACGCCGGATATAAATTATCTGAAAATTATTGGATTTGTGTGATTGCAATGCATACCTGCATGCTTGAATTATTTTATCGCCTGGCGGGCATAAGTACTTGGAACTAATGAAAAGATATTATAATTTTTTAACGATTGTGAAGATGAATTTTATGTCATAACATAGATAAGTAGCCGGGTAGTGCCTGGCATTTATCCACACAGTCATATTGCATACCCCCACATGAAAAAACCTGCTTTATTACTAGGGCTTATGGCTTGTTATTGGCCATTCTTCGCCCAGGTTGGAATCGGTACATTAACCCCCAGTTCCAAATCAATCCTCGAGATATCCTCACACACCAAAGGTCTTCTTATCCCCAGGATGACGTATGCGGAAAGAAATAGTTTGATGCTTACTTCTGATGATATAGGCATGATGGTTTTTCAGACTGATATACCCGCCAATCCATTGCCACAGACGCCAAAGGGCTTATATGCTTTTGATGGTACATACTGGATGGCTCCAATACTCAATGGAACAACAAACGGACAGACTTTACGATGGGATGGAAGTAAATGGTTGGCAACCTCCAATTTATTCAACCAGGGAAGTTCAATTGGTATAGGCACTACTGCTCCAAATGCACAATTACAAATACATAGCAATTCATCACCGACTACCAGGCTTCAAATCTCCAGTGGGACCAACAATGGATTTGCTACAGATGGTTTGCTCATTGGTGTTGCATTATCAAACAGTGATGCACATCTGATCCAACAGGAAAATAAATCATTATGGTTTGGTACGAATGCAATAGAACGTATGCGAATTGATTCTGCAGGTAATGTCGGAATTAATAAAACCCATCCTTCGGCTACACTTGATGTTAATGGCAGTGTGATCGTCACTTCATTGGATGTAAACGGACCTGTCAAAATTGGTTTGTCAGGTACATCTCTCACTGGGATTATTCGTTATGCAGGCTTGATTGATGTTCCGGTTATGCTTTCAAATGCAGAATACACCTATAATGTTGCTGTTCCCAATGTGGTGACAACTGGTACTGTTCAGATTTCACCATCTGAAGCTTTATCGCAGGTGATGATTGAATATGCCAGAGTAAGTGCTTCCG
>JBDUAU010000568.1:0-1684 GCA_040004485.1 Saprospiraceae bacterium | reverse complement strand
TGCTCATGCAATGAGCCTTTGGGTCCTTTGACAGTCACCAGATTGCCTTTTGTGAAACTGATGTCCACTCCTTTGGGCGTATTGATTGGTAAATTACCTACTCGAGACACGTTATTCTGATTTTAATAATTAATTTCTTTTTTTTCAACAGCACATTAATACACATAACAGAGACATTCACCACCCAGCTTTTGCTTACGCGCTTCCTTGTCTGTCATCAATCCATGAGATGTAGAAATGATAGCTACTCCTAATCCATTGATAATTCTCGGCAAATCTTCAGAAGACGAGAATCTCCTCAATCCAGGCCTGCTCAATCTCCCCAATTCTCTGATGACCGGTTCTTTGGTATCAGGATTATACTTGATCGCAATATTGATTACAGCATTTTTGCCCTCACCTTCAAAGGTATATTTCAAAATATAACCTTGTTCGTAAAGGATCTCTGTAATCTTTTGTTTAAGCTTTGAGTTTGGTATGCTCACTACGCGGTGCCTTGCCTGCTGGGCATTGCGGATACGTGTGAGATAGTCTGCTATTGGATCTGTGATTGCCATGAATGATTCAATAATTTGATTTTAGATGCTATTCTTTATTCTGTTACCAGCTTGCTTTAGTGACGCCAGGAATTTTGCCGTTAAGTGCCATATCCCTGAACATGTTTCTGCAAAGACCAAATCTTCTCATATATCCTTTCGGACGACCTGTTAATTTACATCTGTTATGCAGACGCTTTTTTGAGGAATTGCGTGGAAGCTTATCAAGTTCATCCCACTTTCCTTCCTCTTTTAACTGCTTACGCAAGGTGGCATATTTTGCTACCAAACGTGCTCTTTTATCTTCTCTTGCTATTAATGACTTCCTGGCCATAATGGAGGCTGATTAGTTTTTCTGATTTTTAAATGGCATACCCATTTCCTTTAAAAGGGCATAAGCTTCGGCATCGGTATTGGCAGTAGTCACAAATGTGATATCCATACCATTGATCTTTGTGATTTTATCAAGGTCAATTTCAGGAAAAATAATTTGTTCTGTAACGCCAAGAGAATAATTTCCCCTGCCATCAAAGCTTTTATCATTGATTCCCTGAAAGTCACGTACACGAGGCAAAGTAACCGTAACAAAACGATCAAGAAATTCAAACATTCTTTCTTTGCGCAAGGTCACACGAACTCCTATCGGCATTCCTTCTCTGAGCTTGAAATTAGAGATAGACGTTTTTGCAATTGTAGCAACAGCTTTCTGACCTGCGATCGTCGTTAATTCTGCCTGATAAACATCTACCAGTTTTTTGTCTTGTGTTGCCTGTCCGATTCCCTGGTTAAGACAAATTTTGACCAAACGGGGAATCTGCATTTTGGATGAATAGCCGAACTGCTCCATCAATTTGGGTGCAACGACTTCATCATAATATTGCTTTAATCTAGGTGTATAGCTCATCACTTAATGATTTCTCCAGATTTTTTTGAATAACGTACATTTTTTCCATCGACGACCTTGCGTCCTATTCTTGTAGGTTCGCCGGATTTCGGATCGATCAGCATTACATTTGAAACATGGATTGCTGCTGGTATTTCAACAATTCCTCCGGGTGTGGATTGTGTAGGCTTCCTGTGTTTTTTTACAATGTTCACCTCCTCTACGATCACACGATGCTTGTCAAGAACTACTTCCATGACATTTC
>JBDUAU010000382.1:0-5591 GCA_040004485.1 Saprospiraceae bacterium | reverse complement strand
CAAAACAGAATCAAATCATAATTCACACAAAATTGATAAGGAGCATTATCCATCAACGACATCAATTCATTTGCTTTGTTGATGATCGTCGGTCGCTGTCCCCATGCCATGATGGCCGCAAAGAATCCTGCAATCTCTATGTCCTGGAGGGTAGAAAACAGGTGTGGAACTGAAATTGGATCTTCCTTAATGAAGGAAGGATGATTGTATTTTTCCGTTTGCCCCTCCAGCCAAAGTTGCAACTTGCTATCAAGTATCTTCAATCGTGAGACGTGAGGCGTGAGTCGTGAGTCGTCAGTCGTGAATCAGATTATTTATTATTATTCGTTATTCGTTCAGCCATAATGACTTCATATGGCGGGATCATCGCTGCGCTCGTTATTCGTTATTCGTTATTCGTTATTCGTTACTCGTTACTCCTTTCTTAGTTGTCCAGTTTCTGACGGATCTCATTGATCTCATACGATTCGATCACGTCTCCGACTTTGACATCATTGAAGTTCTTGATGATGATACCGCATTCCATTCCGGCTTTCACGTCTTTCACATCATCTTTAAACCTCTTGAGTGTAGCGATTTCACCATGCACATTCTCTTTGGTAGGATAGATGACGATACCATCGCGAATAAGCCTGATATGATTGTTACGTGCGATCTTACCTTCTGTGACGATGCACCCGGCAACAGTTCCGATCTTGCTGACCTTGAATATTTCTCTGACCTCAACCTGACCAAGTATCTTTTCTTCCTTCGTTGGTTCAAGCATCCCTTCGATAGCCGCCTTGATCTCATTGATCGCTTCATAAATGATGGAATACATCTTGATTTCCACACCTTCTTTCTCTGCCAATTTCCTGGCAGCGACTGAAGGCCTTACCTGGAAGCCAATAATGATCGCATCAGAAGCTGACGCTAACAGTACATCGGATTCTACAATCTGACCAACAGCCTGATGAATGATATTAACCTTGATCTTCTCAATGGAGAGTTTTTCAAGTGAATCTGCCATAGCTTCGATAGATCCATCCACGTCGCCCTTGATGATGAGGTTAAGTTCTTTGAAGCTTCCCAATGCGAGACGACGTCCGATCTCATCAAGTGAAATTCGTTTGTTAGCCCGGTTGCTTTGTTCACGATTTATTTGTCCACGGTATGCAGCTACTGATCGTGCATCCTGTTCACTTTCATATTCGCGGAATTTTTCACCCGCTTGTGGAGCACCATTGAGGCCCAGTACAAGTACCGGAGAGGATGGTCCAACTTCTTTTACCTTTTTACCACGCTCATTGAACATGGCTTTCACTTTACCACTGAATGATCCTGTGACGATAATATCACCTACGGCAAGGTTGCCGGTTTGTACTAATATCTTTGTTACATAGCCACGACCTTTATCCAGTGACGCTTCAAGTACTGTCCCTACAGCTAATCGATCAGGATTTGCTTTAAGGTCGAGAAGTTCTGCTTCAAGAAGTATTTTCTCAAGTAGTTCATCTACATTATGACCTGTCTTGGCAGAGATATCTGAAGATTGAATTTTCCCACCCCAGTCTTCTACCAATAAATTCATCCTTGATAATTCTTCTTTTATCTTTTCAGGATCTGCTCCATTTTTGTCAATTTTATTGATCGCAAAAATAATCGGAACACCTGCAGCCTGTGCGTGACTGATCGCTTCACGCGTCTGTGGCATGATGCTATCATCAGCAGCGATGATGATGACAGCTATGTCCGTCACTTTCGCACCACGCGCACGCATGGCGGTAAATGCTTCGTGACCAGGTGTATCAAGGAACGTGATCGACTTACCCGGTTTTACTTCGACTTCATACGCACCGATGTGCTGGGTAATACCTCCTGCTTCACCACCGACGACATTTGCACTTCGGATATAATCGAGGAGTGATGTTTTCCCGTGGTCAACGTGACCCATGACAGTTACAATCGGTGGTCTGGGTTTGAGATCGGCCGGATCATCTACTACTTCTTCTTCAAAATAGGTTTGATCTTCAGCAGACACAAATTCAACTTCAAAACCAAATTCACCTGCAACTAACTCGATGATTTCCGCATCAAGACGCTGATTGATGGAAACAATGACACCCAGATTCATACACGTCATGATGACATCGGTGACCTGTTGATTCATCACACTGGCCAATTCAGAAACAGAAACAAATTCTGTTAACTGCAATTTGGTCTCGCTCACTTCTGATGTCAGTAATTCCTGGCGATCAACTTTATCTCTGCGCGATTCTCTTCTTATTTTCTGACGCTTACTCTTTCCTCCGGAGAGGCGAGCCATTGTAGCGCGTATCTGATCATCGATCTCTTTCTTCGAAACCTCTTTGACATCATCACGTCCGCCATGACGTACCGGACCTTTGCGAGCACCCGCTCCTGCGCCACCACCTGTACCTCCACCACCTGATGATGATGTACCAGTAGCGCCGCCAGTTTGAGGACGAGCCCTGTTATCGGGTCGGCTTTCATATGTGCTGCCACCAACATTCTTACGTTTGCGTTTGCGTTTTTGCTGAGTACTATTGTCTGAAGAAGCGAGTGGTTTTGTTTCCTTGTCTTTCTTGGCTTTGGCCGCTAATCTCTCTTTCTCTTTTTCTTTTTCTTTCTTGACCTTGGAAGAATCAAACTTATCTGTATCGATTTTACCCAGAATAGTTAAACCCTGAAGTTGGGGTGCTTCAGCCTTGATCAGCTCATCCTCCTTTTCTTCAACGGGTTTTACTTCTGGTTTTATTTCTTCCTTTACTGGTTCAGGTATCTGGACCTCCTCAGGAACTTCGTCCTTAACTTTTGTCTCCGGAGCTTTAGGAGTAAGGTCGATTTTGCCAACGACTTTTACTTTTAGTTTTTCTCTCTCCGCAGCTTCCGTTTTTTGCACTGGTTTCTCAACAGGAGGTGCGACAGGTGTCACGATCGGAGCTTCTTTCTTAATTGGCTCGTGGGCAACAGGTGCTATCACATCAGCAGCTTTCACAGGTCGGGCACCGATGACCATATTATTGGCCTGTTCCTTGATGGCTATATTGCTGCCAAATTCCTGAAGTAGCAGGTTGTGCATCTCTTCAGAAATCATGCTTGTCGGCTTGGCTTCTACGGCAAATCCTTTCTTAGATAGATAATCCACGATACTGTCCGTACCGACATTTAATTCTTTGGCAACTTTAACAAGTCTTTGCTGCATATATAGTATTCAGTTCACACTCCTCCGTCTACAAGCTTCATAACGAATGTCAACGAAGAGATTCTAATCAACTATCCTCAAATTCGGTTGTAAATATCCGTAAAATTTCATCCACTGTTTCTTCTTCAAGATCAGTCCGGCGCACCAACTCTTCTTTACTCAGCGCTAACACACTCCTTGCTGTATCAAGACCGATTCCCTTCAACTCATCGATGATCCATGGTTCCAATTCATCTGAAAATTCATCGAGATCGACATCTTCATTATCAGCATCAGAACTATCTCTAAACACATCAATTTCAACTTCAGTCAGCCAACTGGCTAATTTAATGTTTGATCCACCTTTACCGATCGCCAATGAGACCTGGTCAGGTTTGAGAAATACACTTGCCCGTTTGGTTTCATTATTGATTTCAATGCTTGATACTTTAGCAGGTGTCAATGCTCGCTGAATGAAGAGAGAAAGATTATTGGTAAAGTTGACGATGTCAATATTCTCATTTCTCAATTCACGCACGATACCATGTATCCTTGATCCTTTCATCCCTACACAAGCTCCTACAGGATCAATTCTGTCATCGTATGATTCAACAGCCACTTTAGCTCTTTCACCTGGAAGACGAACGATCTTCTTGATCGTGATCAAACCATCCTCAACCTCAGGTACTTCCTGTTCCATCAGTTTCGCGAGGAACATATTATCTGTCCTTGAGATGATGATGACCGGATTATTATTTTTCATTTCCACCTTTTTGATTATGGCACGTACCATGTCACCTTTTTTGAAATAATCACCACGGATCATTTCAGTTCTGGGCAGCAGGAGTTCATTGCTTGTCGCATCATCAAGGATGAGGATCTCTCTTTTCAATATCTGTTGTACTTCACCAAGGATGATTTCACCTTCGCGATCTTTATAGCGCTGGAATACTTCATCTTTCTCAAGTTCCATGATCCTGGATACAAGTGTTTGTCTTGCGGCCATGATTGCTCTTCTGCCGAAGTCTTCGAGCGTAAGTTCTTCGTAACACTCTTCATCTAACTCATAACTATCATCAATGCTCTTTGCTTCAGAATAAGAAACCTGGGCTTGCTCATCCATCACTTCACCATCGGGTACGATCTTTCGTACTCTCCACAATTGAAGGTCACCGTTTGTATTGACGATGATATCAAAGTGTTCGTCTGAGCCATATTTCTTTTTGATGAGTGTACGGAATACATCTTCCATCACCCTGACCATCGTGGGTCTATCTATGTTTTTTCCGGCTTTAAATTCGGAAAACGATTCGATTAGATTCATGATACTATCCTTTTTTTGCCCCCAGCCCCTGAAGGGGAGGTAAGTTTATCGATGTTTATGTTTCTATTTTTCATGTATTAAATGTTGCTATCAATTAAAATATGTTATTCACGATTCATGCCTCACGTCTCACGTCGGTTGCTGAGCTGCGGTTGGTGAGCTGTAGCACAAGGATGCGCAATAGCAATGTCGAACCATAGCACATGGATGAGCGCCGCAAGTCGAAGCACACGTCTCACGATTTATTCTTCGGATGCCCAAACTGAATGATGACGTAAGCTTCTTTTATCTCTGCAAATGGAATCTCTTTTGATTCCGGTTTGCTTTTCTTATCCAAAGGTTTCATTTCAATCGTAACCGAATCATGACCTGTGTTCGTCAGAACGCCTTCGACTTTGGATCCGTTCAATAACTCAATGCGAAGGGTCCGGCCTGTATGTTTCAGGTACTGTCTTGTGAATTTCAAAGGCCTGTTTACTCCTGGTGATGAAACTTCCAGGGTGTATATGCCCCCCAGAGAAGGTTCCACATCCAGAACGGACTCAAGAATCCGGCTGATCTGGGTACATGCTTCAAGGCTAACTCCCTCATCTCCATCTACATAGACAGAGATATGCTTTGAGGCGGATATCTCCAGGTCCACCAGGTAATACTCCCCGCAGCGGCCTTCCTCGAAGGTCGAGCGGATCAATGGTTCCAGATGATTTAGTGCCGAAGCTTGTGACATACAATAAAAAGAGGGAACTTATCTGTTCCCTCATCCGATTTTCGCGACTGCAAATATAGGTATTTCTTGGGAAACAACCAAGTTTGTCTGGGTGGTGGGAAATTGGGTATGGCAGCGAGTTAGGGCCTTGGGTAAAGGCTTTAGATTGGTTTTCGGTGTAGGGGGTAAGAAAGTGGACGAGGTTTTGGGTTTTGGTTGTGGGGGTTTGATTAATTGGTTCTTCCTATTGATCAACGACATCTCCAATTTCCAACAACCTTTAATCAAAAACCAACCTATAGGTGTCTATCTTTGTTCTTACCGTGCCAATGATACAAGAACTCCTTTCAAAAGCCCTCAACAGAGAGTTTCTCTCC
>JBDUAU010000392.1:0-5596 GCA_040004485.1 Saprospiraceae bacterium | reverse complement strand
GATCGTAAGCATCGGATGAAATTTCAGCATCAATGGAGGCTGCATCTTTCGAATCAAGATAATTGTATGCCAGTGTCCATCCAAAATTGCTTACATAATCTTTCTTGAATTGGATCGAAGCATTCAGTGAACTTCCCAGATCTGTATTCGTAAATACGTATGCATTTGTAGGGATCCTGTCATTCAGTCCATAAATAGGTCTTGCCCCAACGCCTGATAAAGTTTCAGTCGGCAGTTTCAAACCATAATTTTTAACGATGGCAGCATGAATATCTTTTGTATAAATTACATCTGCGGATACTGTCCAGCCTGTTCCAAATTTCTGATCATACCCCAGATCAGAACGCCAAACCTGAGGGTATTTAAACTTGGGATCGGTCACGCAATAGAAAAAGAAATTCGGATTGGCCACCTGGTTACCTACCCAAACAAATGGAAAGCGTCCGGTGAAAAGACCAGAACCTCCGCGCAATTGTGAGGTCTGATCTCCTTTGATATCAAGATTAAAACCAAGTCGCGGTGACCAGAGTGGATCTGTTGACGGCAACACCGTGTGATCAAATGTAACCGGATTACCTTGTTCGTCATAATACACAATAGTTGGATCATAACAACAATTCCGGTCAATATTTTCCTGCACTTTTGTAGGGGTATCAAAATACAATGGAATATCGGCACGAATACCTAGCGTGATGCTCAGCCTGTCGCTCATCGCCCATTCATCCTGTGCATAAAATGCCATCTGGCCCATATCTGTTTCTGCGAGCGCCCACGTATTATTTGCATTATTCGCATCAAAGGAAGCCTGTGCATCAGCCACTTCTTTATGAAAATCTGGCGATGTCAGTACACTATCCACGGCTTCGATCGGGATGTCCGGAAAGAATACTCTGGCTCCATAACCAGTGAGGTTAAAGGAATTATCAAATGAAAATTTTTCAAGACTGCCGCCGAGCGTAATTGTATTTCCTTTCAGATATAGATCGAAATTATCCGAGAGTTGGAGTACATCTTGATCAAGTATGTTATGAATAGAAAATGGTTCGTGCCCGGCTACGATATAGCGGACCCCATCTTTACCAATATTGAGGACGGGAAAGGGTGTAGAGAATGGATCCCGGCTGTCTTTGAAAGATGTAAATCCGGCTTGTAATTTATTAGCCGCCGTGTTACCAAGAATTGATTTCAATTCGAGGATGCCTGATAAAATTTTATTGTTGATCTGGTATCCTGAATTTTCATACTGCAGTGTCAGAAAATCAGGTCCACGTCTTCCGATTGCGGAAGGATGCGCTGGTTTTTCTTTGAGCGCATCCAGATAATTGACTGTAGCAGAGAGCTTGTTGGACTTACCTAAATTAAAATCCAGTTTGAAGAGTCCCTTTTGGTTGTTAGTATTATGTTTAAAGTTTTCATATGGGCCTGTCTTGTAACCAAACTCCTGCATCAGCAGATCCGAGACATGGTCCAGGTCCGATGCTGCTACGCGTGAAATATTTGGACCTGCTGTACCCCGATTGGCCAGGAAAAAGGATCCAAGGTCAGAACGACGCTCGATTTCGAAATTAGCAAAGAAGAACACTTTGTTTTTGACAATTGGGCCACCAATGTTAAAACCTGTTTGCAGTTGAGAAAGGTCCCCTTTAGTCACTTTGGTTTCATCCACTTTGGTTCCATTCATGTCCTTGTTGCGATAATATCCAAACACCGAACCATGAAATGTATTTGTACCTGATTTGGTGACTGCATCAATTGAGGCTCCGGTAAACCCGGATTGTGAAACATCAAATGGGGCAATGTTGACGATGATTTGATCAATGGCATCGAGAGAAACCGGTTGCGCCTCCGTCTGACCTCCGGGAGTAGCTGCATCCAAACCAAAAGGATTGTTGAAAATCGATCCATCGAGTGAATAATTATTGAACTGATCATTTCGTCCGGCAAATGAACCTCCTTCAGCAGCCATCGGATTTAACCGGGTCAGATCCGCAGCAGAACGAGAGATCGTCGGCATGGTCTTGATCTGATCATTGGTGATAAAAGTAGCTGCACCTGTTCTGTCTTTATTTATAGTAGTATTTAAAGCACCTACAACTTCGACTTCACCCAGTGTTGTGTTTGATTCTTTTAATGAAAAGTCACGTCTCAGCTTTTCACCGAGCTTGAGGAAAATATCATTGGCAGATTGATTATCGTATCCAACAAAACTTACCTCCAGCGTGTAGGGGCCGCCAACACGCATATTGGGGATAGTATAGGCACCGTCGTCCCTGGCGATGACACCATAGATTGTACCCGACGGAACATGCGTGGCTACAATATTAGCTCCCGGGAGAGGTTGGTTGTTAGCATCCATTACATATCCTGCGAGGGCGGATGTAGTGACCTGTGCATGAAGTGAAAGTGCTGAAATAAAAACACTACACAGTAGTGTGATGAGCTGTTTTTTCATGACGTTTTGTTTTGATTGTAAGCTGAGGGTTAAAAAATTGTTTCACGCAAGTTAAATCGAAATAGGTGGTTTACATAACAGGGGGTATGTAAATTCTACCTATATAAAAAAATTTAATATGGTGGAGTCAGAGAATGCAGAGAAGTGAGAGCGTATGTAAATAGGAGAAAACATTTCTCCAGCTTTAGGATCATACTTCTGGCAGGGGCAGATTTTATTTTTCGGAATTATTTTTCGGCACAGGATCATAGCCATGACCACCCCAGGGATGACATCTTCCGATGCGCCGCAGGCCGAGCCACACACCTTTGAAAGGGCCCCATTCATTGATGGCGTCGATCATGTATTGACTACAGGTCGGGGTGAAGCGGCAGCCTTTACCAACGAGGTGAGAAAGCGTCAGTTGATAAAATCTGACAAGTAAAATCAGGAATTTACTGATCATGATTTTAATAGGTGTAGCTCCATGAACTATTGGAAGGATCAAAAATGGTATATTCTTTTTGCGTGCTGTTCATCCGAATATCCATGATATTGCGCTGGTCGCTGTAGAGATCAAGCAGGATGCGATTACTGATGGTACATTTTTGTCCCTTTGAAACTGCCGCAGGTAATTCGATGTAACACCACACCGCCAGGAAGTCATCACTTAATTCTTTGCCCACAAACTTTGAAACCAACTTATGCCCGTCAAGGGTGATCGTAAAATACTTGTCAACATAAGAAGCCAGATATTCCTGCGTGAGTTCATTCTCTGATGTAGCTCCGAGGTTTAAAGGTGGATACCCTTCATTCTTCATGGCGACCTCAAGATCATCTATGTATACCTTGACGGACACCTGAAAAGCGGCATCTTTTTCGCTGTACTTCAATTCGCAGATGCTGGCATGGATCGGATGAGCACCGGTGGACAAGATCGGCGTAATCAGAAGATAGGAAAGTATGGAAAAAAGCAAGTTTAAGGCCAATGTTTTTGATGTTGTAAAAATACGGATAAAGAGAGATTAAAACTTTGCTTTGGCGCATCTGTATACCAAAGCATAAGTTAATGGGTATTATCGTTCGGTTACTTTCGACGTTTCGCTTCAGCTCCACCAGCAATAAGTCGTTTCGCTTCGACCCGCTCAGCAATGTGTCGTTTCGCTTCGGCTCAGGGACCGACGAACACATGCAAAAGTAATTTCGAGTTCGCTCAATTAGAAAGGCTCAAGTCATTTCGCTGCGGCTGCTTCGACCTGCTCAATACAACCATGTCCGACAGCAACCATCCGCTCAGATAGGAATTATGTCCATCCTTAATTTTGATATGCATTACTTGACGTTTCGCTTCGGCTCCGCTCAGCGACCGTCAATGTTTATACAAAAAATTACTTCGGCTCCGCTCAGTAAGAAGTGATCTCCTCATCATCCAAAAATTAACCGAGAATCCTTGTGTTGTTTAATATCTATAGTACTCAGGTTTGAAAGGTCCTTCAGGTGTCACTCCGATGTATGATGCCTGTTCTGGTGATAATTCATCAAGTACAACTCCGAGTTTTGCAAGATGGAGACGGGCTACCAGTTCATCAAGATGTTTTGGAAGGACATATACTTTGTGTGCGTATTGATCGCCTTTTGTCCAAAGTTCTATCTGAGCCAACGTCTGATTCGTGAATGAATTTGACATCACGAATGAGGGGTGCCCCATGGCACAACCTAAGTTCACCAGACGGCCTTCAGCAAGAAGGAGGATATCTTTTCCGTTGATCGTGTACTTATCTACCTGTGGTTTGATTTCCACTTTTGTATTTCCTGCATTTTTATTCAACCAGGCGACATCGATTTCAGTATCGAAGTGACCGATATTGCATACGATGACTTTGTCTTTCATCAGTTTGAAATGTTCGCCACTGATGACATCTTTATTTCCGGTAGCAGTGACTATGATATCTGCTTCTTTCACTGCATCCATCATACGTTTTACTTCGAATCCTTCCATAGCAGCTTGCAGAGCGCAGATCGGGTCAATTTCAGTGACGATCACTCTGCAACCAGCAGATTGAAGGGAAGCTGAAGAACCTTTTCCTACATCACCATAACCTGCAACAACAGCAACTTTTCCGGCCATCATCACATCTGTTGCTCTTCTGATCGCGTCTACGCAACTTTCTCTACAGCCGTATTTGTTGTCAAATTTTGATTTCGTTACAGAATCGTTGACATTGATCGCTGGCATCGGGAGTGTGCCCATTTTCTGGCGCTCGTATAGACGAAGTACGCCTGTAGTGGTTTCTTCTGTGATACCTCTGACTGAAGCTACGAGTTCAGGATATTTATCTAATACAACATTGGTGAGGTCACCTCCATCATCGAGGATCATGTTGAGTGGCTGATTGTCGCTGAATGCGAAAAGGGTTTGTTCTACGCACCAGTCATATTCTTCCAGTGACATTCCTTTCCATGCATAGACCGGAATACCTGCTGCGGCTATAGCTGCTGCTGCATGATCTTGTGTGGAGAAGATGTTACATGATGACCAGGAGACTTCTGCACCGAGTTCTTTGAGTGTTTCGATCAGAACTGCTGTCTGAATGGTCATATGGAGGCATCCTGCGATGCGGGCGCCAGCGAGAGGTTTGGACTGGCCGTATTCTTTGCGAAGAGCCATCAAACCCGGCATTTCAGCTTCTGCGAGTTCGATCTCCATTCGGCCCCATTTGGCGAGGGAGATATCCTTTACTTTGTATTTGAGATTTTGTGCAACCAATTGATCCTGCATGATTTAAGTATTTGTTTTTAGGTCTTTTAGAAAAACGGGACAAAGATAGGTAATGTTCGTTTAACGGATGCCTTTGGTTTATTGTTTTCAGATCTTTAGAAACTGAGTAGATAATACTTAGCTGCCTCCTTAATTAAAGGATGCTGGATGGGTAGATACCGGATGCCAGACTCGATGGATGTCAATATTCCTTTACCGCAGATTGACGCTAAATTATTTTCAAAAACGTGCATTCAGAATATCGATCCAAATTCAACAGATTGGAATCATTCAAGTGACGCAGATTCATTAGCGTTTATTCCCTTTTAATAATCTCTGCGTCATTACCATGACCGCAGATTGACGCTAAATTATTTTCAAAAACGTGCATTCAGAATATCGATCCA
>JBDUAU010000325.1:0-5600 GCA_040004485.1 Saprospiraceae bacterium | reverse complement strand
ACATATGGTGGTCCGCGTGTGGGCCGTCTTGCATATATTTCCTTTCTTTATGAATCAAAGTCTTAATAAACCAAAACTGTTGAATATGAGAAAAATAATAATACTATTTGCTTTTATGACCATGTTCGGCCAATTGTTGTCCGCACAAAATGTCCGGTATGTAGATGAAGTATTTTCGGATGTGGTGACAATCAAAAACCAGATCTACAGTGTCAACATCACTGTGGTGACAGGTGCTCCGGCGGTGGATACACTTCGATTCGATCTCTACATGCCTGCAGGCGATGTCTGTACTTCACGTCCGCTTGCAGTTGTACTACATACAGGTACATTTTTGCCGCGAGGATTTGTAGCCCCGACAGGTGATAAAGATGATTACGCCAATGTACAGATATGTGAAAGGCTTGCAAAAGAAGGTTATGTTGCTGCCGCCATCCAATATCGCAAAGGCTGGAATCCTATAGCTGCAACGGATATTGTTCGACGTTCGACCATTATCAATGCAGCTTACCGTTCGATTCAGGACATGTACGCATTTATCCGGTATATGAATATGACCGTCGAGGAACTGAACAATCCATATAAGATCGATCCAAACCGTGTCAGTATCTTCGGAATTGGTACAGGTGGTTTTGTTGGTTTCAACGCCGCTGTCCTGACTCAGGAAGAAATTTTTATCGACAAATTCAGGGACCCTGTGACCGGTGTTCCATTTATCGATACCTTCCTGGTAGGCGATCTCCATGGCGTAAAAGCCGGAGCGATCAATATTCCCAACCACGTCGGATACAGAGATGATTTTCAATTTGTGTTCGGACTTGATGGTGCTGTAGGTGATTCTTCATGGATGACTGATGGCAAGTCAGTTCCTTTGGTTGCTGCAGGAACAGTTACGCATCCTACCACACCTTTTGGAATCGATCCTATCACGGGTGAGATAAATTGTGATCTCCCGGTATTTGCAGGAGCCGGTACCGGTATTTTTGTAGTCAATATCGGTGGTTC
This sequence comes from Saprospiraceae bacterium, assembly GCA_040004485.1. Classification (GTDB taxonomy): domain Bacteria; phylum Bacteroidota; class Bacteroidia; order Chitinophagales; family Saprospiraceae; genus Opimibacter. The sequence continues at coordinate 4,595 of JBDUAU010000325.1, read as the reverse complement.
AGCCTGTATGATTGAGAAAGCCAATTCACTGGGCATCAATAATCCGTTGAATAAAAAGCCTTATAATGATCCAGTGTCAGAAGCCATACGCAATGACGCGAACAACTTCAACCAGGAACATCTTTGGGCTATCAATCTCCCCGGTCCTCAGACAGGTCCATGGGAATATTGGGATTCGACATTCTGGAAAACACGTCCTTACCCACTAAATCCTGCACTATCTATCCATCAGGTTGCTCTTTCTACAAATCCTGATATGTCCATCGAGAAAGCAAACCATTATATTGATACTGCTTTATGGTTTTATAACCCAAGAGCTTATGCAGCTTTAAAATTAGGCGAGATCGTATGTTCATGTGAAGGTGTTGTACCTGATCCAACGATAGCGATGATAAATGATTTTGAATGTCAGCGCAATTATGATTTCGGTGCAGGTAATGACAGAGTGATGATCATGGACAATCCTGATCCTGATGCTGCAAATAGTTCGGAGAAAGTAGCCGCATATAGTGATCCGATTCATGATTCCTTTGCAGCACTCTGTGTTAATTTCAATAGCAGTTTTGATTTATCATCCTTCAATCAGTTTAAGATAGATGTCAACAGCCCGGCAGCTAATGTTCCATTTCTGTTAAAACTTGAGGGAGGAACAAGTCCCGGATATGAATTCTGGACAAATACAACAACTGCCGGAAACTGGGAGACGCTCACTGCTGATTTTTCTTCACAGAAGACTGCAGATCATAAACGTGTATGCATTTTCCCAAATGGAGGTGTCGATTCTCCGGATGAAGCCATCTATCTCCTGGATAATCTTCGAATGGAAAAAATCGTACCGCCGGTTCGATATCTTGATCCGGTTTTTACAGAAGTAACAAAGATCAGTGACCAGATCTACAGTGTAAATATCACGGTGGTCACTGGTGCTCCTGCTGCAGACACACTTCGATATGATCTTTATTTGCCTGTAGGTGACACATGCACTTCACGTCCACTTGCAGTCATCCTGCATACAGGTACATTTCTGCCACGGGGATTTGTAGCTCCGACAGGTGATAAAGATGACTATGCCAATGTGCAAATCTGCGAAAGACTGGCAAAACAAGGCTATGTCGCAGCTGCCATCCAATATCGTAAAGGCTGGAATCCAATTGCAGCTTCTGATATTGTTCGCCGGTCGACCATCATCAATGCTGCTTACCGATCAATCCAGGACATGTATGCCTTCATCCGGTATATGAATAAGACCGTAGTCGATTTTGGCAATCCGTACAAGATAGACCCGGACCGCGTTGCGATTTTCGGTGTTGGTACAGGTGGCTTTGTTGGTTTCAATGCTGCTGTTCTTTCGCAGCAGGAAATCTATATCGACAAGTTCAGAGATCCTGTCACCGGTGTTCCTTTTATTGACACATTACTGGTAGGAGATCTCCATGGTATAAAACCTGGTGCGATCAATATACCTAACCATGTCGGGTATAGAGATGACTTTCAATTTGTATTCGGACTCGATGGTGCCGTAGGTGATTCTTCCTGGATGGCAGATGGTAATTCCGTTCCGCTTGTAGCTGCCGGAACAGTTACACATCCTACTACTCCATTTGGCATTGACCCTATCACCGGAGAGATCAATTGTGATCTTCCTGTATTTGCAGGTGCTGGTACAGGTATATTTGTGGTCAATATAGGTGGTTCAGCATGTATGATTGAGAAAGCCAATTCACTGGGTATCAATGATCCTTTGAATAAGCAGCCTTACAATGATCCGGTCTCTGAAGCCATTCGCAATGATGCCAATAATTTCAATCAGGAACATCTTTGGGCGATCAATCTCCCTGGTCCTCAGACAGGCCCTTGGGAATATTGGGATTCTACTTTCTGGAAAACACGTCCTTACCCGCTCAATCCTACGCTGTCAATCCACCAGGTTGCTCTGTCTACTAATCCGGATATGTCCCTCGACAAGGCTAACAGGTATATCGATACCTCTTTATGGTTTTTCAGCCCAAGAGCCTATGTAGCTCTAAAACTTAGCGAAGTCGTTTGCTCATGTGAAGGTGTCGTCCCGGACCCGAATATTAATATGGTCAATGATTTTGAATGTCAGCGCAATTATCCATTTGGTGCAGGAGCTGACAGAATAATGATCATGGACAATCCTGCCCCTGATGCTGCAGATCATTCTGAAAAAGTAGGTGCTTATCTTGATCCTGCTCACGATTCTTTTGCAGCATTATGTGTTGATTTTGGTGGCAGTATTGATCTCTCTCCATTCAATATATTCAAGATAGATGTCAATAGTCCTGCCGCGGGTGTGCCCTTCCTGTTAAAACTTGAAGGCGGTTCAAGTCCAGCCAAAGAAGTCTGGGTTAATAATACTATTGCCGGAAGCTGGGAAACGCTTACGGCTGATTTCTCTTCGGAAGTATGTTCAGACCACAGGCGAGTATGTATTTTCCCGAATGGTGGTGTAGAAGCTCCGGATGAAGTCACTTACCTGCTTGATAACCTTCGTTTTGAGCCAAGTACGGAAATATGTGATGGCCTGTTTACGCCAAGTATTAAGACACTGGAAATTTCGCCAAATCCTGTAGACCAGATACTCTACATCCGAAACCCGGGTGCAGCTGTTCATTTCAGACTATTCAATATACTGGGACAAAGAGTCCTGGATATGAATGCTGAGAATCAGGACATCGCTATGATGAATGTCAGCATTTATGCTTCCGGTATTTATATGATCGGTGCATATGACAAACAAGGCAAGCTCATCGCGACTGCCAGAGTAATGAAGAATTAATATTCATTAAAACATTTATAAAGCCGGCCTGATCAGGCCGGCTTTTTTATTTAATTACAACCTCAAAATTTTTCATGCTTTTCACCGTTTTACCCTCTGACAAAAGCCTGCATTCCAGTGTGTGTGCAGGCTTTTCTATTTCAATTGATTCTAGTAGATATCTTTGGCGCCACGATGCAGTTTTTATATCCTTCTTTTCTCTGGGCATTAACAGCACTTTCCATACCTATTGTCCTGCATCTTTTCTATTTCAGGCGGTATAAGAAGATATATTTCAGCAGCTTACGATTTCTTCGTGAAGTAAAGGAAGAGACCTCGGCCCGAAACCGACTCCGGAACCTTTTAATCCTCCTCTCCAGGCTTTTGGCTTTTGCTTTCATGATACTGGCTTTCGCCCAGCCTTATATTCCGGTCGATGAGTCTCAAAAAGATGGGATCCGTGATGTCAGCATATTTGTTGACAATTCATATTCCATGCAGTCATTTGGTCAAGACCTCTCTCTCTTCGACCGCTCGCGTCAGAAAGCTAAAGAAATCATCATGGGATACAGCCAGGAAGATCACTTCCAGGTATTGGGGCATGAATTGTCTCCTTCACAGAATCTTTGGATCAGCAGGGATGAGGCATTGCTCAGACTTGAAGAAATGGAATTTACACCGGAGGTTAAACCTTTGTCCGTAGTCACTGGCAGACAAAAACAATCATTCGCACGTGAAGAGGGTGCACCAGTTGCATGGATCATTTCAGATTTCCAAAAATCCATAACGGATTTGATTACAGTAGATTCTTTATATCCACTCAACCTACTGCCACTGAAAAGTGTCCAGGAAAAAAACATAGCCGTTGATAGTGCATGGTTTGAATCACCTCTTCAGACACTCAATCAGACAGCACCGCTCCTGTTCTCTATTCACAATTACACCGGGGAAGATGCAGACAATGTTCGTGTCACGGTATCCCTCGACGGACAGGAACGGCCTGAAGGCTCACTTGACATAGCGGGTGGAAAAATAAAAATTGATACCTCTAATATTACAGTTCTTTCCACGGGCTGGCATGAATTGGCCATAAGGATCAGTGATTTCCCAGTGACATTTGATGATGCCTATTTTCTGACGTTTTATGTAGAGCAGAATTTAAAAATACTTTCGATCAATGACCACACATCGAATGAAACAGTGTCTGCAGTTTTCGCCAATCAGAAAAATTTCATTCTCGATCAGGCTACAGTCAATAGTCTTGAATACGCTACATTGACGACATATGATCTCATCATACTCAATGAACTTCCTTCTTTTTCGTCCGGGTTGACATCTGTATTACATAAGTATGTGCAGGATGGCGGAAAAGTACTCTTCTTCCCTGCTGCCAATGGTTCACTTGATCAATACAATTCACTGATGATGATGATGGGTGCAGGCAAGCTGCAACCGTTCGTAGTCCAGGAGAGGCAGGTAGGCAAGATCAATACAGAAGCTTTTGTGTATCACGATGTATTCAGCAGGACAAGGTCGAATATGAGATTGCCGAAAGTAAGTGCTTCATTTCCGATAGAAGGCTCGGGCAGCAAAGGCCAATCATTGTTATCCTTCAGAGATGGTGGTGATCTCATTACATTCTACACACCCGGCAAAGGTGCATTTTGTGTCGTCACAGCACCACTCGATCAGAAAATAAATGATCTTTCTTTGCAGCCTGAAGTGTTCGTTCCATTACTTTACAAGATGGCCATCTATTCATCTGACGAACGTAATCTCGCATATACAATCGGCAAAGATCAATTGATCCCGCTGG